>JASHTZ010000602.1 GCA_030040295.1 Terriglobia bacterium
AACGACACTGCGACGGCAACAGGTGGGACCTGAGGTGGGAAATTATACAAAATATTTTTTGTTTGTTTTGGGGAGGAGGATGGCGACAGAGAAGGGAACCGCCTGGGGGATTCGCTCTTCCCTTGCCAGCTCCTGTTATGGGGCGAGGGCCGACATCGTTAATGCGATATGGAATGTTCGGCGCGGCGGGCGCGGACGTTGTGTCCGAATTTGTTGTGAGTGACCATCTTTCCTTGTTGTGCGCTAATCCCGTGGAGCATCGGCCTTAGTCGATGATCATAATCCAAGGTGTGGAGACTTTTTGGTGGTTCACTAGGATTGGAGGTCATACACCAACTTCTCATTCTGCCACTTGGCGTACGCCACTCGCGCCCGTTCCCGACCTTCCCCGATGATCTCCCAGCAGTTATCCTTTTTCACCAATTGCATTTGGCGCCGCTGCCTCCACCACTTGCTCAGCTCTCTCGGCAGAGGTATCCACACGTCCTCATGCTCTCGCAACTCGCGCAGATATCCCAGCAGGTCCTGAAATACCCGCATTTCCACCTTCCCCCGCACATAATCAGGATGAATGATGTAGGTCATGACTCCATGACTCTCCAGCACACGCCGCGACTGCTCCCGCCACAGGCTCAGCGAATAGTCACGCAGAATGTGGAAGAGGCTGTAGTCTTGCGTCATGGTAACAGGAATTTCCAGAAGCTCCCCCACGAAATAAGGAAAGGTGGTGCAACACCCGCCCGCTTGGGGATCCAGATGCGCCGCGTTGGGAATCGACATGTCATACTCGAACCCCAGCGTGCTTAACCAATCCACCTTGCGATATAAAACCGCTGACCGGAATCCCCGCGCTTGGAAGATCTCTGCATAGCGGTGAATGGCTTCCCGGCGTCGCTGGAACTCCTCGAATTCGTCAAACAGTCTCCCGTCGTGATTCAAATCCTGCACATTCACCTCAAAGCCGCGTTGGTGAATCTGGTGCAAATAGCTCTCCGGAACCTTATAGCGCTGCTCCGGAACCACCTGGAACGACGCCTTGATCCCATAGGAATCGTCGACGTTCATTACGCTTTCACAGAAGTCCCTACCCGCCTCCGTCTCCACATCGTGAGTCATCAGGGCGCACGCCTGCTTCCCTTCCGGCCAGAACCAGATGAACGGCCACTCCACATCCCGGTTCTCCCGCAGGTACATCCCCAACACCCCCTCGAGCAACTGTTCCACCGTCTTGTCCACCGGCCAACCGGGAAAGGGATGCTGGCGCCAGCCTCGCAGTGCCAGCCTCTGCAGATGCTTGCGCACCGTGACAGGCAGCAAGGGCCGGGCCAGATAGTAACCAAACCGCATGATAGGCCGCTGCGCCCAATTCCTCGCTCCGTATCCCAGAGCCGCTGTATATTCTTCCCGTCGCAAGCTCTCCACCACCTCCGACAAATCGAAGGGAAGCAACGCGCCGGCGGAGTCAATCTCAACCTGGGGTTGCGCGTCGAGCAACGGAGGACGGTAGGTGCTTAAAGGAGTGAAGGCCGAACACTTTCCGTAGCAGATGAGTCCGCTGCCGAAATGGAAGAATCCCGGCTCACCCGACAACTCCCCCTTCAATCCTAACTGCAACTGATGCGCGGGACAGCGAAAGTGATCGATGATCACCTGCGCAGATTGTTTTCGGCTGATCATTAAAGGGCTTTCACTCCGGGTGAAGCGAAGTGCGCAAGCTTCCTGAACCTTGAATCATCAAGACAATATTCCACGCTTCAAACTTACCTGCGAAGGCATGGCGACCCAAAGCGTCAAATCTGCCGTAACAGCTTACAAGGGCAAATGCCGGGCGCACCACGCTAATGTTTAAGACCGAAACTAAAAGGTCGTTATTCTTGCCATTGAGCATACCAGAATTTTCTGTTGACGTGCTCGGCGCACTCTTATGGATATCGGCAAAAAGTTGGGGATCGTATACGAAATGCGAAACTCCCCCCCAGATATCCAAAAAGAACTCGAAATGGGCACCGTGCAACGGTCCAATCAACCCACGAGGAAGATGGGCGGTCGAAGTGGTTCGTTGTCGACCTGAGTTTGAACTGTGCGCCGGTTAGCTGAGGGAAGTTGAATCGGGGCCTTCGGCAGGGGAGGTTGATAATCGCGACGCTGAGGAAAGGAAGCTGTGGTGGTGCCAATTCCCGGGGCCCGGCAAGCCGACCGACCTCGCCTTTAGTTATGCGCTAAGGCTTCGGCTTAACCTTGAACGCAGGGTGCAAATCTTCTCCTCTCAATTTGTTTCCTCGCTCGATGGAGGACTGAAAATGACTTTCCCGGATGTATCCGGCGACAATCCATAATTGAATTCGGCAGTAAAATCGTCGCGAAGGTGTTGTGGCAAGAAGCCATCGAAAGCTCCATGCGGGAAGCCTTAGAAAGAACGTCGCCGGAATTCCCCAGATTCGCAACTTGATTTCCCGCGGAATCCCATTTCGGCGGATTTCAGAGCGGGCCTTGTCGAACCACCACCTGAGAAGATACCTTTTTTTGACACGCCACTCCGGAATCTCATGATACACCACCGCTGACGGCTCATATCTTAACGGCTCTCCCACCGCCAACAGCCGATTCGCGAAATCTGAATCTTCGCCACGTATCTCACTTCCCGGGCAGGGGCCGAGATCGGTTCGGAACATGCCATATTTTTCGAACATTCCCCTTCGGAAGGCCATGTTTGTTCCGTATGGAGCTTCGTTCAGAGTTCCTGCTTCCGGGCCGAGGTCGAATAGTGCAAACGGATCCCTCCCATGTCGAGCGGAAAAGGATAGCCACCGGGGAGGATGAAAAGCACGCTGGGGGAGAATCCGGCCTCCGGCACCGGCCCATCCGTCACCCTGCAAAGAGGCTGTGAGATTTTGGAGCCATGTTGGCTCAACGATCACGTCGTCGTCCATGAAGGCCAAGATATCCCCAACCGTCTGGCGAATTCCAGCATTTAAGGCATTCGACTTCCCTTGCTTAGGCTCAAAAAGATATCGGAAATGAGCAGGATCCCTGCGGCAAAAAGCCTCAGCCACCTCGCGGGTGCGGTCGCTCGAATTATTGTCAACCACAACGGTCTCCCAATCCACTGAGCCAGGAAGTCGAAGCGCGGAGGCGCTCTCCAAAGCCCTTTGCAGGCTTGCGGACCGGTTGTACGTACACAGGATGACGCTGATTTTCATCGACGCGCACCTCTGTCCATCAAGGTCAGAGATTCTTTATCACCGATTCTTCATCCCAGACTGCCGCGAAAACAGTTTTAAGGTTTGGGATCCTGCCCGTAAAATTCGCCAGAGTCGATCATCCGCCTATCTCGCTAGGATGCTTAGGGCATTGGTTTATTCGGCCATAGGTACATTGTTTCGCACCCTTTCACTTCCCCCAGGTAGTGACCGACTGGCCATCATCGTGGAAGACTCCTTCCCGTCTCGCATGAGCCGACGCTTTACCGGTCGCAGGACAACTGGGGGATATGCACTCACCGCCCGGATCACCGCGCCAAAACTTCTTATCACTTTCTTCTGCTTCCAGTAGATCTGAGCTACGGCGATGTGAATGTTGCAAATGCGCCAACCTTCCACTTGTGACAAGTCCGTCTGCAAGACGTCCAAGGCCATCAGAAGGGCAACGGAGTGTTCTCCCGCGGAGCACAAGTTCCGAACTGAACGCTCCATGTCGATTACGAGTTCGCGTTGAAGCATTCCTGTGGTAACACCGAGAGAGGTAAGCTCCTCCTGCGTAATCTCCTTCTCTGGATTAAGCGGATCAGCTTTGCCCCTCCTTCTCTCCACGGCAGAGGCTCGGGCGGCCAGGATGCCAAACGTTTGCTGAAGCCGCCTCCGCATCGAAACCTGGGAAGGATGAACCCTGTATTGCACTACAACCTGCGGAAGGTTAGCGAGGCGGGAACGCTCCCCTATCCTTAACCACAAGTCGTAATCCTCAGCCGGCGCGAGCGGGCTTCGGTATCCCCCAATCTCTGAAAACGCCTCGCGACGCATAAAGGCCGTCGGCTGGAACAAGGAACACTGTTCCCACAGTGACGTCTGAATTTCCTGATCCTCGGAAGGGTTACGCCACATGGTGAACGGTTTGCCCGTCGCGTCGATGCACTCCACCGCCCCTCCAAGCACCCCTACCTCCGGATGGCTCTCCATAAACTCCAATTGTAATTTCAGACGGTCGGGGAGTGAGACGTCATCGGCGTCCATGATGGCAATATACTTGCCACGAGCACGCGCACATCCTGCATTGCGAGCTTCCGACAGACCACAATGAGGGATGCTATAAAATCTAATCCTGTCGTCCTTCGCGGCATAACTGGAAATGATGCGGGCAGAGGCGTCTGACGACCCGAAGTCGGTGACGACAAACTCAAAATCGCGGAAGGTCTGGTTCAGGATGCTCTCCATCGCTTCCGCAAGGTAGCGCTCGACGTTGCACGCCACGAGCACCACTGAAACGGCAGGAAGCACGGAAGCCTTTTCGCTTTGGTTCATATCCATAACCTGCCCCAGGTAACGCCGACCCCGGCCCATCCGCGGGCTACTTCTCCATTTTCCCCAGAAAAGAGTGCCAGCGTCCTCTTCCCAGCTCAAGCACAGATTCTCCGAATGGTAACTTCCGAACCAGTTGGGTGCTTGATCGGCCGAATGATCGCCACCGTTGCCAACGTTCGTATCGAGTATTCCTCAAAGCGTTCGGCTGGCGGGCGAGGATTTCAAAAAAAGCATCCTCGTCGGCGCGGCTGCGGGATCGTTCCTGCTCATTGGGCTCGTCGAAATAGGGGCGCCCGTCCATGAGGAAGTCACATATGCGGTCCATGGAGGGGTCTTTGCCGGGCTTTAAGTCCTCCCGGCTGCGATAATTAACACGAGTATCGAAGATTCCGTGCATGGCAACGGCGGGGAATGGCAGTTCCGAAGCGAAAAAGTAATAATATGCGATTCGGAAGGCCTCACGCTGAATCTCTCGATCTGTCGAAGCGCGCAAACAATTCTGGAGTGCTTCAATTAATGATTCCCGGGAACGGATAACAAAGATTTGTGAGCCACAGTCATACAGTGCGCGGGAGGCCAGAAGCACTGGCTTCCCCAGCATGGCCATCTCCAAACCGATTGTCGATCCAAAAGTAAGTCCCAAATCTGCTGCGTCGGCTAATGAATAAGCGTTTACTGCATCCTTCGGCAGAATGA
>JASHTZ010000603.1 GCA_030040295.1 Terriglobia bacterium
GCGCAGGTGCTCCAGCGTTTGGAGCAGGCGCTGATTGTCGCGCGGATGCAGCCCCACGCTGGGTTCGTCGAGAACATAGAGCACGCCGCGAAGTTTCGAGCCGATCTGTGTGGCCAGGCGGATGCGCTGGCTCTCCCCACTTGAAAGTGAAGATGCCGAGCGGTCAAGGCTCAAATATCCCAATCCTACGGCATTCAGGAACTCGAGGCGTTCGTTGATTTCATTCACAATGCGCCGCGCCACCAATTGCTCGCGCGGAGTGAGCTTCAATTGTGACATCGCTTCCTGCGTTTTGATCACCGGCAGCGCTGTGAGGTCGGCGATGGAGAGTCCCATCACCTTCACCGCGAGGCTTTCGGGCCTTAGTCGCCGGCCCTGGCATTTGGGGCAGGTCACGGCCGACATGTACTGGCTGTACCATTCGCGGTAGCTCTCTGAGTTCGACTCGCGATACCAACGATCGAGGAGGGGAAGGATTCCGGGGAACACCGTGGAGGCGGGCGACTTATCGGAGATTTTTCCATAGAGAAGCAGATTTTGGACTTTCTGGGGGAGGCGCTCAAAAGGAGTTTTCAAATCGAAACCGATTTGCTCGGCGGCGCGCATCAGGCTGCGCTGAAGGAAGCCCGAGCCCGCGCCGGGGCCGAGCCCGCCCTCGAGCAACGGCCGCGACCAATCCACAATTACTTTTGCAGGATCGAAGGAATACTGGCTGCCGAGTCCGCGGCAAGCCGGGCAGGCGCCGTAAACGCTATTGAACGAGAAGGAGCGCGGCTCGAGAGCGGGGATGCTCATGCCGCATTCCACGCAGGCCCATTCCTGCGAATAGAGGTGCTCTTCGCCGTTTACGACCGCCACTTCCACGATCCCTTTGGCGAGCTTCATGGCGGTCTCGATGGAAGACGCCAGGCGGCTCTCAATCCCCGGTTTGAGCAGGAGGCGGTCGATCACCACTTCGATGGTGTGATTCTTGCGCCGATCGAGCTTGATCTCCTCGTCCAGTTGGCGCAGTTGCTTATCCACGCGGACGCGAAGAAAGCCGTCTGCCGCGAGTTGTTCGAATAGCTTGCGGAATTCACCTTTGCGCCCCCGCACAATGGGGGCAAGGATCATGACGCGCTCGCCGTCGCCGTTGCCGGCCGAGCCATTCTCGCGGAGCGCCATGATTGAAGCTACAATGTGCTCCGTGGTTTGGCGCGAGATTTGGCGTCCGCAGCGGGGGCAGTGCGGCGAGCCGATGGAGGAGTAGAGCAGCCGGATGTAATCGTAGATCTCCGTGATGGTCCCCACGGTGGAGCGCGGGCTGCGGCTGGTGGTCTTCTGTTCGATGGAGATCGCCGGACTGAGGCCTTCGACGGTGTCCACGTCCGGGCGCTCGAGTTGGTCGAGGAATTGCCGCGCATAGGCGGAAAGCGTTTGCACGTAGCGACGCTGTCCTTCGGCATAGATCACGTCGAACGCCAGGCTCGACTTGCCGGAGCCGCTCAGCCCGGTAACCACTGTCAAAGTGTTGCGCGGAACCTCGACGCTGATGTTTTTCAGGTTGTGCTGGCGCGCCCCCCGGACTGTAATTCGCTCGATCATTCGGCCTGGGTCCCACAGCGATGAATTTCGGCTAAAGCCCAACCTCCCATCGTAAGGCGGGGATATGGGCTCGTCAAGAGGGACGCCAACCGGAAGTACAAGCTGTTGCCGTCAATAGCGGGACCGCATAAAATGGGCGCTCTTACAAGAGACGCAATCGAGGAGCATTCTGAGATCCCTGAGCGCAAAAGTCGGGACCGTGTTGATCCTGTACGGCGGGTGGGGTTTATTCGGGATGTCGTTCCTGGACTCCTCGTTGATGCCCCTGCCCCTGATCAACGACCTGGCATTGATTATGATGGCGAGCCGGCGGCCTGCCTTGTGGCCACTTTATGCGCTCGCCGCAACTGTGGGATCGGTTTGCGGAATCTTTCTCTTTTATGGGATCGCGCACAGTGGAGGGAAATTCCTCTGGCGCAAAACCAAGCCTCAAACCATTTCTCGCGCGCAACGCTGGCTTGATCGCAACGACTTTGTGGCAATCTTAGTAGCGTCGCTGCTCCCACCTCCTGCGCCCATGAAGGCGTTTGTTCTTGCGGCAGGACTGCTCCGCGTCAATGCACTACGATTCGGCCTGGCGCTTCTCGTGGGCCGCGGGGTGAGGTTCGCTGCTGAAGCTTGGCTTGGCGCGCGATACGGTCTTCGGGCGCAGGAATTCCTTCGTCATAACCTGGCCTGGGCGTCCTTGGCTATCGCTTTGGTAGTCATCGGGTTGGCCCTACTCCGGCACTGGGTCAATCGCCAAAGCTCCGAAGACTCAACTCAATCTCTCCCCGGCCCGGGAGGTGAGCCGAAGTAAAAGGCTTCGGAGCGGATCACCAAGCTCTTGTCCAATTCAATTTCCAGCGTAAATCCCCGGCTCTGAGGCGTCCCGCGAGAGAAACGCAGGTCGCTGATGCTCACCAGGTATCCCTGATCATACTCATCCACTTGCGCCCAGGGGAAACGTGCGAAGTTTAGGAAGATTTTTCCAGCCCGAGTCTCCATTGCCGCTCGCAGCGGAGGCGACATCTGTGGCTTCTCGAAGGTCGCCAAATTCTCCGGATCGCTGTTGGCATCTAGTGAATTCACGCGCAACACCTGGAAGGAGTTTTCCGTCTCTACAACACCGGTCCAGGTGAAGGGGCTCAGAGTTTGCGGCAGGGCGCTGAATCGCCCGGGATTTTCGCCGGAATAGGTGTGACTATCTAGGATGCTCAGCGCGCGGCGGTGAGCGAAAGCGCGAATTCCCCAAAACAATACCATCGCGCTGAGGCAAAATACGGCGCCCGGCGCCCAGCGCGGCTTTCGCGCCCCTACTTCTTCGGAGACCACACGCAGCAGCCAAGGCACTCCCAAGCCCAAGATGAACAGGACGAGAAGCAGGGGGTCGATGATGGGCATAATGTCCCACGCGTACCATCGCCCGCTGAAGGGCAGGAAGGGGCGAATACCATAGGCGTTGGTGAAATCGAGCAGGAGGTGACTGCCGGTTCCCAGTAAGGCGGCGACCAGCAGCCATCGCCTGTCGAGCGGGAGGCCCGGCTTAGGACGGGCCCGCTTTCCCCACCATAACATCAACCCCCAGATCAGGAACGCTAAGGCGATGATTCCCAGAACTGAATGTGTAATTCCTCGATGGTATTTCAGGTACGTAATGCCGCCCTTGAATCTGGTCAACACATCGATGTCCGGGGCGTTGGAGGCGAGGATTAGCATCAGGGTCGCAAAGCGCGTCTTGCGGTTCAATCCCGTTTGGCTGATGGCAATGCCTGTGAGAGTGTGGGTGAGATTGTCCAAGGTAATCCACCTCACTGCTGCCAGCCCAAGTGAATAGGAAGCGGTGAGAGGTGGGCTGTCAGCTTGATTGGGGGACCAATAAGGTCAGAGCGTCAGGCACAATTTCGAACCTCGCGGGGATTGCACCGGTTAATTCGCCATCCAGCTCGAAACGGATGGTGTTTGCAATTTCCCCGGGGGCCGAAAGCACCTCCGTGCACTGATCGAGAGAGACGCCGCGGATTCGTGTGTGCTGCCTGAGCAGTACTCCTAATGCATAGTAGAGGTAATGCAGCCGGCTGCGGCTAGGAAACGAGCAAACGGCAAATTGGGGCTGGAAGAGCCCAGCCGTGGGCGCAAGATGAAGCCATCCGGCATAAAGGCGCGTGCGATGAATTACCGCGAACGTCCCCTGGCGTTCCCGTCCGTCGAGACGGCAGGAAAACTCTGGAAAGTTATAGAGCAAGAGCTGGCGAAAGGCTTCCAGAATGTAACCCGTGACACCCAGATTGGTCTTCATCCAAGGTGAGAGCTTGTAAACAATGTGTGCATCATAACCG
>JASHTZ010000604.1 GCA_030040295.1 Terriglobia bacterium
GCGAAATCGTAAACGGCGATGAAGCTGTGATCGCCGCGCACGCTCACAAACGCCAGCTTTGAGCCGTCCGGGGAGAACTTCAGATCCTCAGCCGTGCCCCGCGCGTGGATGAGCTGTGTGGGTTTCTCGCTGCTGCTCAGCTTGAGGGACCAAACCTGTTCTTTGTCAATGAACATCACTTCATCGCCCTGGGGAGAAACGGCGGGAGAGTGGCCGGGCCCAAGCTTGCGAGGCTCGCCGCCCGCCACGTCCACAACCCAGAGGTCCTGCTCGACGCCTTGCGGAAAGCTGCGCGGATTGGGAGCTTCGCGCAAATTTTCAAAATCGCCTCCGCGCACATAGATGACGGAGCGGGCGTCGGGCGTCCACGCGATTTCCGCCAAATCCTGGCCGTCATCCGATGCGTAGTGGGTCAGCGCCCGGCCTCTGAAATCCGGCGGGCCGGCCACCCAGACGTTCCGCATTCCGCGCGTGTCAAATACCCACGCCACCATGCTGCCCGACGGCGCTGCTACCATTTCGCTCGGGAATGGCGCGCTCATCACCTGCTCGATGGTGAAGGGCGCCTTTTGGGCCGACGCCGTGCCCAAAGCGGTCATTGCGAGAAGAACAGGAAGAAAGTATCTCATCATTGAAATCCTCAATTCTCCCAGGATTGTTCTGCGATTGCGCGGCAAGGAGTATACCTTGCCCTCCGTTTAATAGCAGACCCAAGGCGCGAAAAATCCTGCAATGAGGGGCGGCGGAGCCGCGCAGCCAGCTCCTACGAATTCGGTCTCAACTCAAGCCCCTGCCGCGCTGACCCGCCCCGCCGAGCGTTCCACGCGTTCCCGCTGGCAAGCCCGAAAAATTGAGGATAACATGGTCGGGATGATCGATCCCGCGACCCTTGGCATTGCCAATTTACTCGCCCAGTACCGCTCGGAAGCGTTGCGCCCGGTGGAGGTGATCGACTCCATTTATCAGCGCCTCGAGGTTGCCGACGATCGCATTTGGATCTGCCTGGTAACGCCCGTCGAAGCTCGACTGCGGGCAACCGAACTCGAGTCGCAGTCGCGTGAGCTTCCTCTTTACGGCGTGCCCTTTGCGATCAAGGACAACATTGACGTTGCCGGAATGGTGACCACGGCGGGGTGCCCGGCATTTGCTTACACGGCGGGGCAGACAGCGCCGGTTGTGCAACGACTGCTTTCTGCCGGAGCGGTTTTGATTGGCAAGACCAATATGGACCAATTCGCGACGGGTCTGGTGGGCGTGCGATCTCCATACGGAGCGCCGCGAAATCCCTTTGACGAACGCTATGTTCCCGGCGGTTCCAGTTCCGGCTCGGCGGTGGCGGTGGCTACGGGCCTGGTGAGCTTCGCGCTGGGCACGGACACGGCGGGTTCGGGGCGTGTTCCGGCGGCGTTCTGCAACGTCGTGGGATACAAACCCACGCGCGGCATGCTGAGCAACCGCGGAACGGTTCCCGCCTGCCGCTCGCTCGATTGCGTATCGGTGCTGGCCCTTACCTGCGCGGACATTCTCACGGTCGCTCAACTCGCTGCCGGTTTCGACGTGGACGACCCGTTCAGCCGGCTTTCGCCGCGGCCGGAATTGGCGCTCGAAACCGCTTCAACTTTCCGCTTCGGCATTCCCCGCGACGACCAGATGCAATTTTTCGGGAACAATGAAACGCCCGCGCTGTTTGATCGCGCGCGACAGGACATGGAAGCGCTGGGCGGCGTCGCCGTTTCCATCGACTACGTCCCCTTTTCCGAAGCTGCCGCGATGCTCTACGGCGGGCCATGGGTGGCGGAGCGATGGGCCGCACTCGGTGAGTTCGTGACGGCGCACGCCGAGGCGCTGCATCCCATCACGCGCCGTATTTTGGAAGGCTCAAAGGAGTACTCTGCCGCGGAGGTTTTTCAATCCGCCTATGAGCTTGCCTCGCTTCGGCGGCAGGCGGAGGCCACCTGGAGGGGAATTGACGTTCTGCTGCTTCCCACCACCGGAACCACCTATACCCTCGAGGAAATCGAAGCGGACCCCATCGCCCTCAACACGCAGTTGGGGTACTACACCAACTTTGCGAGCCTTCTGGATTGCTGCGGCGTGGCGGTGCCGCACGGATTCACGGAAGCGGGGCTGCCGTTCGGCGTTTCGCTGATTGCTCCGGGGTGGCGCGACGGATTGGCGCTGGCCATCGCGGAAAGATTGCACCGCGCCGCCGGAGTTCGCCTGGGGGCAACGGATGCGCACGTTCCGGTAAAAGGGTTGGACCCCAATTTTGTTCCCCTGGCCGTAGTCGGAACACACCTGCGCGGCCAGCCGTTGAACCAGGAACTCACCTCCATCGGCGCGCGTTTCGCCCGCGTCTGCCGCACATCCCATCACTACCGCCTTTATGAGCTCGCGGGAACGATTCCGCGCAAGCCCGGACTGGCGCGGGTGCCCAGCGGCGGCAGCGCCATCGAAGTGGAAGTGTGGGAAGTGCCCATGGAAAATTTCGGGAGATTCGTGCAATCCGTTCCGCCGCCGCTCGCCATCGGCAACGTTACACTGGAGAGTGGGGAAAGCGTGAAGGGATTTGTTTGTGAGCCCGTGGCCGTGATGGGCGCACAAGACATCACGCAATATGGCGGCTGGCGGGCGTTCCTGGCGAGCACAGGGTGAGCATGCCGCCCGGCGGCTTCAATGAATCTGCGCCACCTGTGCGCGCGCGCCCGCTGGAAACAAGCCTTGCAGCGCCTTCTGCACTGCTGCGGGTTTGAATCCAAAGGGTCCGGGTTTGCTCTTGTAAATCACCCGTCCGTCGCGGTCAATGACGTAGAACCGGTCGGGCCATGCGGTGTAGGCCTCTTCCGTGGTGTTGGCGATATTGTCCACGACGGCGGGAATGTGCAGCGCCAGCTTGGTGGCGCACACATTTTCCACTGAACAGCGATCCTCAAGCGTCCTGGGACTTGCCACACTGATTTTTTCCTTCTTATTGTCGTCTGTTTCCCACGCGTCCACGGGGTGGGCTTCCAGAATATAGACCATGTAGAAGGCCACGCGGTCCTTGTATTGGTCATACATTTTGTTGAGCGCGGGAACCTCCCGGCGAAAAGGCGGTCAGGTGTAGCTCCCGAAAATCAGGACTACGGGCATTTTCCCTCGGAAGGAAGCGAGGGAAACGGAAGACTTGCGGTCCGCCGTGGGCAGGTTGAATTCGGGCGCTGGGTCGCCCACCTTCACCTTCCCCGCGCGCGCGAAATACCACATCGGCTTGAACGGGAACACCATCATCACGGCATCGGGCAAATGCCGCATGACCTCGCCGAACACAATCGGGCGGCGCATGATGACGATGAACCCCGCCGCCAGCGCAAGGTAAAGGACGGCAAAGGCCACACCGAAATTGCGTAAGGTTTGCATTAAGGGTGAATGCTAAAGATTGAGCGGCTCGAGCAATTCCTCCACGTTGGCTTCATCCACGAGCAGGTTCAGCTCATCGCCCCTTAAACATTCTATTTCATCGAACGCCCGGAACAAACGCATTTTGGCCGCGGCGTACATTTCGTTCGTATCCAGAACGCGCCCGCGCCCCTGGCGCCAGACTTCCAACGCGCGTTCGGAAATGAATACCCGCAGGACAAAGGGGGGCCTTTGATCGGGCGTGACCACAAAAATAAAATCACTGCCTGCGCCCTGGCCCTCCGGCCGCTTCACCCGGCGGCTGCCGGCGAAGAAGTACTGATACGCCGTGCCGGTCTCCGCTGCGTAAGATTTGTATCGACGAGCCACTTAGAGTTCCGCCGCTTTCTACCTTACTACTTCGCCACTCGCGGTCCGCGCAAAAACGTCGCCTGCCCCGCGCCCATCACGATCATGGTGACGTGATCGGGATACGGCAATGGCTTGCTCAAATCGAAATTGTAGCGCGGCTGCAGGACCTTCTGGATAAGGTAATCCACCAGCCAGTTCGGGATCGTGGTGTTTCCCACCGCGATACTTTCGACCTGCACGAGCACCCCCGATTCTTGCGGCTGAATCTTGGCGACGGCGGTTACGTGCTGCACCCCGTGGAACATGGCGGCCAGGATTTTCGGCGCCATATCATTGGGGTTGGGATAAGTGCGGGCAAGCTCATCGAAATCCACATCGGCGGCGGCGGTGAGATGTTCCGGCTGGGCGCTTACCGAGGGATTGCGCACCCCCGGCGGAAGAAATTCGCTGGAATGGACTTTGAGGTAACAGTTCGCTTCATTTTCGGTAATCATCACGGGCGGCGCGGGCGTCGGCGTATCCTTATTTCCAAGAATTTCCATTTTGTCTTCCAGCGATTTGGAGGCCGCGAGGGTCGCAGGGTCAAATGTGGCGGAAGGGACGGGCATCGCCGCGCTGAAGGCGGCAATAAGCGATGCCAGCACGAAAGTTGCGCACTGGCAGGTGCGGGAGACATTAATTCTGTGGCCTGGTTTCAACATTTCCTCCTGTTTGCGTCCGTAGTGCCCCCGGATCGGAGAACACATTTATTGGTTCCCCACCACGCTTGCCATGCGATCCTGCGGGCTGATGGCGAGATGGTCCATCATCCCAGTAAGGCGGACCTCGGTCAAACCCGACACCGGCGGAGGATCCTCATCGTGGTCAATCCAGCGGCGGCGAAGATGGCGCAAATCAGCGCGCACATTCAGATTCAAATCACCGCTCCAGGCATAGGTCCCGCCCACTTGCAGCGAGGCGCCGCTGAAGTCAAGTGCCGTGGAATCTAGAATGAAGCGGCGATCCCGAATCTGCACGTTCACGGTTGCCGATGGAGCAGTCACTGCACTTCGAGCGGGCTCGAGTTTTCCCCAATGCGCCACCTGGGCGAGTGAAGCAAGGGGATCGAAATCCCCAAAGCTCAGCCCTTTAATTCGCCACTCCATCCTCCCGCGCAAGTTAGCCGCCAATTCTTCGTGGGTCAGGCCGCGCGTTTCGAAGCTCCCCACGGCATTCAGTGAGCCTTGCAGGCTGTGTGCCGGACCCGCGAGCCGCGCGGTCAGGGAGGAAACAGGCACATTCGTCAGAACAACCCGCGCAGAAAGCGGCGGAGGAGCAATCGTGAAGTCCGCGCTTCCTTCCGCCTCCCCTCGCCCGCCCGCGGCACGGAACGCCGCCGTCTTCATTCGAATAGCGCGCCCGGCGACCTCGAAGGACCCGCGAAAGTCCTTCAGCGTCACGCCCCGATAGGTCACGACGGGCGTGGCGAATCGCCCCAGCGCATTCAACCTGGCGAAAATCTGTGATGCCGCTTCACGCCGCGCCGCGAAGGAAGCCAATCCCGGCAAACGTTCCAGCAGCGGCATGGGCCGGCGTACCCCCAGCGAGTCAAACCAAAGCGCCGCTTCCTCGAGTTTCAAATTGTTGGCGCTCAGATCAAACATCCAGGGCTCCGACCGTGACCCACGGTGCAGCAATTTGCCCGTGAAGAGGCTTGTTCCCAAAACCGCCACCACGGGGTCCACGGTAATTTGGTTGCCGCTCATCTCCAAGCTGGCACGCGGGAGATTCAGCGGTTCCGTCAACCCGGGAATCAGCAGACGGACAGCGCGCAATTCCGCTCGCGCGGTCACCATAGGACGGGCCGGCGGCCACGCCGCACCTGTCAAATTCATGGTTGCGCTGCCCGACCCCGTAGCATCGATTCCAGGAAGAAAATGTATGCCCAAATCGCGGACGAAGGTCAGGCCTTGGTGCAGCGGAACCCCCCTGGCCGCAAGCTGCATTTCGTATCGAGGCCCAAGCTTGGTCCGTTCAATCGTCCCCTGCGCTTCCAGCAAAACGCGCGGAGCCAGAGCAACCTGGATCGGTTCAAGGGTTGCACCGTGTCTGTTAATGCGCACGGCGACGTCAGAAATCGGGAACGACTCGGAGGGCGTTTCCAGGCTTACCTGCCGCGCTCCCAAGAATCCCCCATAACGCTGCGCCTTCCAGGGCCCCTGAATAGCCAGCATGGCATCGATTCTGCCCTTCAGGTTCCAGGAGGTGGAGATCGGCCACCAGCGGCGCGCCGCGGCCAGCAAATCCTCCAGCCTCGAGCGCTCCAGCGTCACCACCAGATCCAGTTGCGGAGCCGGCTGCCGGTTGTCTACTGAACCCGACAGGTGCAAGTGCGAATCCCGGAAGGAAGCCTCCAGGCTTTCTATCAGAATGCGTTCCTGCCCGTTCATCAGCCTGCCGCGAAAGTAGAAGGTCCACGGCTGGGAATCCGACGGCGGCAGTTGCCCCCAGCGATGGAGTTGGGCCATGCGGGTCTCGCCTTCCACCTGAAGGTCAGGCAAGGAGCCAGTCAAGCGGACATCGGAATCCATCACGCCATAAACCTGAGGATTGGTTCCGGTGACCACGGGAATCCAGTCGTAAAGTAATGCGCCTTGGGTGCGCAGGCGCGCGTCAATGGGGCCATGCAAATCCGCGCCCGGCGTCCACTCACCCGTCAGTTCGACCGGCCCGGGAGTGGGAATGGGCAGGTCGGAGCGCAGCGGGCTGGCGGTAATCTGGAACCTCACGCGGCGTTCGGCGGGATTGATTTGCAGGTGGGCGCCAACGTCCGTGAGCGCAAAGGGCTTTTTGTTGGGTCCGACCTGAAAATTGATGCGGGCGTCCTCCACCTCCAGATCCAATTGCTCCGTTTCGACGGCGGGTTTGCCCTCCGCGCCGGCGCCACGAGGCGCCGTCACGCCGCTTTGCACCAGGAGATTCTCCACGTTCCATTTCCCTTGTGAATTCAGGACGATATTAAAGCTTGGGCGGTCCAATTGCAGGTGGGCAAAGTCCATGCGCGAGCGCCAGAGGCTGTGCCAGCGCAGGTCGCAATCGATGTGGTCAATGCGGGCGAAAGGTTCCGAACCGAAATCGGTGTCCTCGTCCACTTCCGCGTTTTCTATCGAGAACCCGGGGCGCGGAAGCAGATGGAAAGACAAGGCTCCAAACTTCACCGGCCGGTGCAGCGTCCGCTCCAGGCCCGCCTGAAGGCGGTGGCGATAGCGCTCCGCGCTGAAGTAAGAAGGAACGAGCCACGCCGCCAATCCCAGCGCCAGCAAAGCGGCCGCAACATAGCGAATACGTCGTGGATTGCGAGAGGGCATCAGCGTACAAATGTGAATGTGCGTCGCCAGCGCGTCTTGGTCGGGAAATGAATAATAAGGTCCGCAATCTGCGACAGGCGGTCGCTGAGTTTGTTGTGAAGGTATTCGTCGTGTGGCGTGATAAACGACCAGTAGATCAAAACCGGACGGCCGATCATCACGTCGCGCGAAACAAAACCCCAAAAGCGGCTGTCCCAGCTATCTTCCCGATTATCCCCCATGACAAAGTATTTTCCCGGAGGCACCACTACTTCGCCATTCTGAATCACGTTGGGCAGCTCCGCGTCCCAGGCGGCCGTAGAGCCGGGCAGATACTCCCCATCGGGAGGGGGGAAATCATCCCCGGGGTGCTGCTCGCCGACATAGAGCGGGTCATGGCGGACGTAGGGTTCCACTTGGGGCACGCCATTGACAAAGACCTGGCGATGCAAGACGCGAATCCGGTCACCGGGAAGGCCAATGATGCGCTTCACGAAGTGTTCGCCGGGCTCCGACTGCTCGTCCGTGGGGGCGAATTTGAAGACCACCACGTCGCCGTGGCGCGGCTCGCGATAAGGCAGCAGGTGCCAATGCGTTCCTCCCGGTGGGGCGAACATGAACTTATTCACGATGAGGTGGTCCCCGATCAAAAGCGTATCTTCCATCGAACCGGTGGGAATCTTGAAGGCCTGAAGAACAAAGGTGGTGCCGAAGACCGCCAGAATGACCGTGACCACCAGCGATTCGAATGTGTCGCGCGTTGATGACTTCCGGTCGGGTTCATCCATGCGTTGAGATCTTCCTTCCGAGTTTTTCCAGAATCAAGCGCGCCGCTTCCTGTTCGGCTGCCTTCTTGCTTCCGCCGCGCCCCTGCGCGCTTAAATTGTCACCCGCCTGGGCCTCCACGGTAAAGGTCTTTTGGTGCTCGGGGCCGGACTCTTCCACCACGTGATACTCCGCCGGCGGGGTCCTCTCCGCCTGCAAGTGTTCCTGGAGGGCGGATTTGTAATCAATGGAGAACAATTCTCCCGTCGCTGCCGCCAGGTTCTGAGGCACAATGAACCCGGTAATGAAGTCGCGCGCCGCGTCAATCCCTCCGTCTCGATAGAGCGCCGCCACCACGGCCTCCAGAGCGTTCACCAGCAGGGCGGGCTTTTCGCGCCCGCCGGTCTTCTCCTCACCCCGTCCCAGACGCAGGTGTTGCCCCAGGTTCAGGCCCCGGGCCACGGAGTACAAGTGCGGCGCCGCCACCAGGTGTGCGCGCGCCCGCGTCAGCTTGCCCTCTTCCCAATCAGGAAAGGCGTCCGCCAGGGCAATGCTTACCACAAACGTCAGCACTGCGTCGCCCAGAAATTCCATCTGCTCATTGTCGCGCGGGCGATCCGCGGACTCTTGCGCATAGGAGGAATGCGTCAGCGCCTCCAAAAGGAACTGCGTGTTGCGAAAT
This sequence comes from Terriglobia bacterium, assembly GCA_030040295.1. GTDB lineage: Bacteria > Acidobacteriota > Terriglobia > UBA7540 > UBA7540 > Bog-366. Next base: position 8,524 of record JASHTZ010000604.1, read on the forward strand.
TGATAGCCAATGGTAGTCTGAAAATGGTCTGGGTGGAGTTCCGGCATGCTTTTCGGGCGCCGATTCCTCGTGTGGCCGGCGTGATGATCGTCCTTGCCTCTCGGGCGGTTTGGCGCGACGCCTCCGGCCAGCCGTGGATTACCCACCATACTATTGCTTGGCAGGCGCCATCTGGGCTTTTTGCTGCTTCAAGTTCTCGATTTCCTTATCGGCATATTGCTTCACAATGCCCTGCCCGAGCTGGCTGGCCTTTCCGAAGGCCGCAATGGCGTCGTCGATCTTGTCCTCGCGCACGTAGACTTCCCCCAGCCGGTAGTAGTCGCTGGGTTCGGGATGGGAGGTCATGGTCACCGCCTGCTGGTATTCCTTCTCCGCCTTCGCCAATTCTTCCTTATCCCATCCCATCAAGCCCTGGCTTGCCCGGTCATAGTGAATCAACCCCAGGCTGGCGTGAATGCCGGCCAGGGCGGTGGTTTTCTGCTCCGCAAAATGCGCGTCGTCCATGTTGGGAGGTTTCTTGATCTGGTCCAGGCCTTGCATGGCTTGCTGGCAATACCCCTCCGCCTTGTTCAACAGTTGCTCTTCGTCCCCCTGGTGCAATTGAATGTACTGAGGCATGGGGATGACGTTTGCCGCAGTCATCAACATATCCACATTGTCTTTTTTCAGGGCAATGGCCTTTTCCGCGTACTCCACCACCTTGGGGGCGTCGTTCTTCTGCTGGTAGGCGTGAGCCTCGTAGGCGTAAACGTAGGTCAGGATCTGACTTTGTGGGTATTTCTGTACATAGGCATTCGCCAGGGAAATGATCTTGTCGGGGTCAAGCTCGGCTTGGATTGCCTTGAAATCCGCATTTTCAGCGGGAGGCACAATGACCGCACCGTTCGCCAGCGCTGCGGCCGTCTGGGCGGCAGACCTTTCCTTGGGTCCCGCGGCCCTTATCGCCTTGATGACCTCGTCGCTCGCCTTGGCTTTGTGCAAGCGCTTCTCCGTCTCGTCGTCCATCTCGAAGTCCACGCCGCGCCGGTCAAGGTCTTTCAGGAGTTGGTCCGCACCATCCTTCTTGAGCTCCGTAATGACTTCCTTTTCCGTCATAGGGGCAGGCGCGGGCGTCGTGCCCATTGTCGGAGAGGTCGCCACCTGGGCAAAACCCTTCGCACTCAGCACCAGGGACAGCGCCACTAAGATTGCGGATTTGATTTTCATTTGCTTGCTCGCTTTCGTGGATTCGGAATTAAGCTCTCCTCGCTCAACCAGCTTAAACAATCGAGCGTACAGGATTCCGGACGCACCTGTCAACGTAGCGGCGCCAGTGGCATTGGAAAGGTACATCGTATCCCCCTGTTTCATTGAAGTGTGTAAGCGAGAAGCGGAGATAGGAGATCGCTGCCTTGGTGGGGGGGGCCAAGGCAGCGCAGCGCGGCGCGGGTAAAATCGCCGACCTATGCCCCTCCGAGAATGCATTACTTCGAGGGCGGCGAGCCGAACTGCGCTTCCATGCCGCTCTGGGCGGCGCGCAGAGCCATGGGGAATGCGGCAGCGGTTACGAGTGCGGCGTGATACTGCGCGAGAGCGGCATCGCGCTGCCCGGCCAGATCATCGAGCCGCCCGAGATAGATATGCGACCAGGTGATGATGCGCAAGTCGTGGGCGGAGGAGAGAGCCTTCTGAAAATATTCCTGCGCCAAATCGGGTTTGCGCATGTTGGCGTAAACCACCGCCAGACCGTAGATGGCCCGCTCGCTGTTGGGGTCGTCCTTGTCGAGCACGGCGCGATAGGAGAGGCGCGCATCCGCGTATTTACCCTGGTAAAACTGGTTGTCACCCTGGTCGAGCAGTTTCTCTTCCTCGGTCAGCTCCGGGGTTTCCTTCACCATCACCGCGGCCGGCGGTTTCTTGGCGTACACCACGGGAATGAGCCGCCGCTCTTCGTTGTTAACATCGATGGCCAGGATCATGGGCTTGTACCAGGTGGTCATGGAGTCGAACTGCTTCTCGAATTCCACCAGCGAATCGTAAAAATAGTGGATCAGAATCAGCCCTTGCGCGGTCATTTCATCCAGCTTTTTCTGGGCCTCGGCGGCAGGCACTTTATCCAGGCGCAGCTCGGCCGCGCGAATCAGGCATTCGGTAACCAGCAGGCCAAAGTCCTCCTTGAAATCGAGTCCCAGCATGGGGGCCTGGCGGGCGGTGGAAGCGAGCGAAACCTTTTGATTGATCTCGTAGCCGTATTTGGCCGCGAGCGGGTCGAGAAGAAAGTGCAGATACTGGTGGCGAATTTCGTTGAGCTTCAGGTCCTGCGAGGGCGTCACGACAACATAGTAATTCAACCCGTAAATCCTCGCTTCCACCTGTTCGGGCTCGCCCAGCAGGTCGATGTAGATGGCGTAATTGCGGCCCAGATATCCGCCGGCAGGAAAGCGCAAATAGGCTTCGGTCACCACAAAGGTTTGGCGCACCGCCTCGGTGTAGCGCTCCACCGCCGCATCATAGGGCTTGCGAACCTGCGCCCAAAGCGCCTCCATCTTGGCCTGTTGGTAAAACGTGCGGAGCAGCGGCAGGAAGCCCGCCACGTCGCGCGCGTCAGGCGGGAGTTCATCCTGCCGGACGGTCAAATTGAAGTCTGGCGGAGGGCCCGCCAGCAGGGCGAGTGAAACGTATTGCCCCAGTTCCTTGCTGGGATTGTCCTTAATGCGATGCTGGTCGTAAAACTTTTTGAGTTCCGGTAGGATGGGAGCGTTCTGCGCTGCGAGATACTCGCGCACTTTCTGCCGCGTTTCATTGGCGGCGCCCATGCCGGCGTCGTACCCCGCCGCATTTGCCGCCGCCAGGATGCAGAAGAGTTGCTCGTTCCATTCGAGCACCACGCTCCCCTGCTGAGGGAGCGCACGCGCGGGCAACAGGAGCGCGCCCAGCAATGCTGCGGAAAGGCACGCTGCCCAAGGCAGGCTTGAGCAGCCGGCCTCGCGCGGCGCCAACGCGGCGGAACCTTCACGACTTTTTCGCAGAGGACGTGAAAACTTCGGCGATGGAGGCAACCGGTCTACCCTCGGACCGTAATTCGCCGCAGAGACAGGACTACTTCCCCGTCCGTGGGCCTGCCGAACATCGTGGCCGGCTTGAAGACGCTGTAGTAAACCATCAGGTCGAGGCGGTGCATAATTTCGGGGGAGCGCTGGCCGGAGAGAATCTGATACCCCTTCACCCGGCCTTCGGCATTGATTTGGGTCAGCACCACGAGGCCGCCATCGCCCGTGTTGAAATCCATGGGCGCCAGTTGCAACACCCGCGCCGGCGTGGCCAGCGGCATGGTGACGTCCGCGTCGTTGCTGACGTCCTGGCCGTTTCCGGCGGGAATACCCTGTGAGCCCATGATGAGGCAAAAGCTGATGACCGCCGTCAACACTCCGCCCGTCGCCGGAATCAGCAGCGGCTTCACGGTGTTTTCCAGACGCACCCAAAGCGAGGAGAAGAAATTCGGATTCAGCCTGTGAGACATTTGCACGCGCAGGCGCAAGGCCAGTTCCGCGGGGACTCGCCGCCGCGGAATCGCCCTCAGCTCCTCCTGCACGGATTGCATCTGTTCCAGCCGCTTCTGGCACGAGGGGCAGAACGACAGATGATAATTGACGGATTTCCTGGCTTCCTGCGTGCACAGGTGGTCGAGATAATCCGAGAAATGGCTTCGAATTTCGACGCAGCTTTCAAACATGGTCTTTACCCACATAACCCACCAGCTTGCGACGGAGCAGTTCCCTGCCCCGCAACAGCCGGGACTTGACGGTTCCCTCAGCCAAACCCAGCACCTGGGCGATCTCTTCGTAAGGCAGCTCTTCGATTTCGCGCAGCACCACCACCGTCCGGTAAGGCTGCGCCAGGCTGGCCAGAGCTCGCTTCACCACCACTTCCCTCTCCGCCTGCTCGAACACCTGATAGGGACTGCGCTCATTCGAGGGGGCTTCCGACGCTGCGGCGGCCGAAGGAGACGCAGTGTCATCTACGGAAAAGGGCTCGCGCCAATGCCGCCGAATCCAGCTCCGGCGATGGTTCGAGGCTTCGTGCACGGCGATGCGGTAGATCCAGGTCCGCAAAGTGCTGTCGCCGTTAAATCCCTTGATGCCCTTGAAGACTTTCACGAATACGTCTTGCAGAACGTCCGAGGCGTCCGCCGCGTTTTCAACGATGTGCGACACCAGGTTGTAGACCGGATTTTGATAAACGGCCAGCAGGTAGGCAAACGCAGGCTCCGATCCCGCCCGAAGTTCGGCCACAAATGCCGCTTCTTCGTTCACCGCGGGCAAAGTATGCTCAAGCGTGATGCTTACCGACCGCGCAATGCCCATAACGGCCTCAGAATACCAGTACCGGAGTCGAACTTCAATACTGTACCAGCGGTTCTTCCACCTCTACCTAATCTTGACACCTCAGCACAATGCTTTGTTCCAAAAGTTGATGGGATGGAAATGAAATTTCACTCAGAAGTAAGTATCCCCGGCAAACCCACGGGCTTTGGAATGCTTGGCCCCTCAAAGGGGCCTATAAGAAACCCCTCATCCGGCTTCGTCCCTCAGCCACCTTCTCCCCACGGGAGAAGGAAAACAATATTTTCCCTCTCCTAAGGGGAGAGGGCGGCTCGCCTCCGGCGTTCTCGTCAGCCGGGGCGAGTAGGGTGAAGGGTCTCCTCGGCGCGCGCTGCAGGCCAGGAAATGGTTCTTCGGAAACTGCCGAGCTGTTACTGCCCCCCTGGCAGGGCCGGAGGATCTCCCAACGAATTAGGGGGCGGGCGCCGGGCGTTACAGCTTTTCGTTCAATAATGTTTCCGCGATCTCCCGCCACTCTTCTTCGAGCGACGCCTTTGAATGCGGCTTCCGCGCGCGCCGATACCAATAGCCTGCGTTCGAGGCATCGCCCTCCTTGCGGTGCAGATAGGCGTGAACCCAGGAGCCCGCGGGGCCTTCATCCTGCTGCGCGGATTCGTGAGCCTGCTGCCAACTGCCCTTCGCGTCCCACCAGAGCCCGGCAAGGGCAAGACTCAAATTGGCCGGCGGCTTTTCGTTGCGGAGCGATTCGCGAAATTCGTCCAGGGTCATGCGCGGTAGCTTAATCCTAGCGAGTGCTTTGCTTCAAGCGCATATCATCGAGTCTGCGCATTTCTGACGACATTTTTTCCCGAGTCTTTAAAGGGGAAGCAACCTGCCCACATCTCAACCAGCCGAGCAACGGCGCCGGAGAAATCTTAGGGTGCAGGCCATGCGATAGGGCGGCGGAAATCGCAGTGCGCGAGAAGTTCCGGGGCAGGCTTATAACCCGGAACGGTGACAAGGGCAATTTGAATTCCCGATCGTCTGGCGTGTTTCATGGCGGGTATGCAATCTGTGTCGTTGGTGGCCAAGGCAATCAAGTCAACGGCACGATTGGAAGAGAAAATCGCCATATCCAGCCCGATCCTCATGTCCACGCCTTTTTGCTCGAAGGATGGGTTGAAATCAGAATCTTGCAGCGGCCCCGCCTGGGTGTAGGGAATTTTGCTGAGTACAAATCCACGAAATTTCAGAATGCCCCGGCGCACCGCAAACAGGTCTTTGTGAGAAAGCTCATGCAACTAGGCGTCCGAGCCCGAGAAGGTGTGCTTCAATCCGGAGACGGGAAGGATGGCTGTGCCTTCATAGGGCGCGCAGTCGTAATACAGAATCCTGAGAATCTCTTCTCCCGTGACCGCGCACGCGAGCCCTATTTTCTCAATATAACCGGGATTGAAAGTGTGGCCGGCTTTCCTGGTATACACGCGCAGGTGACCGCCATCGAGCATTACAGCAACTTTTTTGCTCATCACATTGAAAAGGCCCCTCCAGGCTGTGCCTGAAGGGGCCGGACATAGTGCTCGCCTACGAGCGTAGCGGATAACCTTCGGTGGCTCATCCAGCCACCTGGAGCAAGTATAGCATGTTTCTAGAGTCAAGCGGAATCAGTTGACCTCGTTAACGCATGAATGAAGACGAAAAGAGGCGGCGGCCAATCCAGCGGGAGCCTCCTTCTCAACCTCGACGTGACGCAGGCATAAAATGCAATGCGCCACCCGCGAGCCCTTCAGTCCGCTTCATTGCATTTTACGTCTTTCAAGTAGTTCGATGAGCTGCTGCTTTGTCTGAAATCTGTCAACGGAGCGGATTAGCCACAAGAATCCCCTCCATACGTATTTCATGAACAGCTCTAGTGCATCCATTTCGGCTAGTTGGCGTCCATGGTGAAGGAATGCCGACCGACTTCCATAGACGCGAGAGACGATATTCTTAACGGCAATTCTCTCATCGACCGTCTCACCCACTATGAATGCTAGCCGCTCGCCAATACTTTTTCCTATCGGTTCATTATTTTCTCGAAGGAGGAGAGATTCGACGGCCGCTAAAATGTATACTGGAGACATCATCGCAAGCCCGCGCTTTGCAACCAAATCTAATTCGCACGAGCATGGCTCTCGCGGCCACACCTTAAGCGTCGCGGCCTGCGAATTCCATTCATGTAGGAAGATCGGCTTGACAGCTAGTTACCCTTGGTGTACCTTATACTTTTTGGTTACTACAGCGGGTTTTGTGAATTCGACTGGAGATGTTTCTCTACCATGAAGCAAATCGCCGCCCGGAGCGGGACCTCAATGCAGACCAGCGGAACAGAAGCCAGTGAACTCGCCAAAAAAGATGTTAAAAATGAAGGAACCTCCTGATAAGTTGATGAAAACAAATGACAAGGTGTAGGAATTAAAGAGCATTTTGCGGTCGAAATGAACGTCTTGACGAAAAGAGCACATATCGTGAAAGCGTACGAAGCAAATCACTCTATAAGGGGGATTACCCCAGAAGTTGCTGAAAATGCAGGGCCGAAGCAGTTCACCATGGAGCTCGCGGCCAAGTTTTCAGCAACACAGGGGAAAGTCGACAGTTCCACCGAAAGGAATCACTCTATTGGGGGGATTACCCCAGAAGTTGTTGAAAATAAAAGGTATGAAGAGCTTGCATCTGCGGGAAATGCACGAGCCTGCGAATCGCTCACCTCAGGCGCGAACCTATCTGGCCAACTCAATCACCGGTCGCTTGAGAACACTGAGGAGGCTGGCGCAATCATCGGTCCAGAGAATCTGCTGGCTCGCGGCGGAGAGCAACGTTCCAGCGTGTTCGATCTCTGTTTTGCTGAGGAACTGTGTAGGGTCCGCGCGAACCGGAGGGAGGATTTTCAGGACGCCGGCGGTCGATTTAAGATACGCCGGCGCCGTCGGAAACGCCCAAGAGTTGTTGAAGCACCGCCGTCCCCCGCCGCCTTCCTGTCGCGCGTGGCGACACGCGCGCTACAGTGGCCCAACGGCAATCAGCATGTTGATTGACACCGCTGCCAGCGCGTGTTACAAACGGAACATAGCGAGTTTTTGCCGCGGGCCTGTGGCGCAGTTGGGAGCGCGCATGACTGGCAGTCATGAGGTCGAGGGTTCGAACCCCTCCAGGTCCACCATAAGCGCCTCAGTTGTATGTTGTTACGGGGCGTGAACACTTGTCGCCTGGTAGCCTCCGTTTCCTGCTGACGACCACCACCGGTCATTTTTGGCTTTCCTTCGGTTTAGCAAAGGATTGCTCAATCGCATCAGACTTAAGGGTGAATGTATTGCTTGGTGGTATTAATGCGACTATCCCTGCAATACCGGATAGGGTGAAGGCGTCACATCCGACCGCCACAAGATTTCGTTGAAGCAGTAGCGCGAAGGCAGTGGGGGCCAGGAACGACGCGTCCGAGGCAGCAGGCGAAGTTTTACAGCCGCCCTGTAATCTTTTCCCAACTCGCCCTTGAACGAACACCCGTGCTGAGTACGCATGTTGTACGAATATTGGGAGTAATGCATTTGGCCGTCCAATTGCCCAAGGGGACGAAAGGAGGGTGTGAGTCACACACCATGGCCAGAGCCCAGGTCAGGAGCCCCGGAGGAGCCAAGGGGACGCGGTCCCCGTACAATTTGTGTCTCTTGGAGAGCTCGCTAGAGGAGTATCAACGACGGAGATTCTCGTTTTCGATTGCGTGTGCCGTGGAGGCCGCTACTGTCGCTCTGATCGCAATTTCGGGTGCGTGGTTTTCTAACCCCAGGCTGAAGCCGATCTATGACGTGGAAACGATTAGCTTTCCCCATGAACGACAGATTGATCAAACTTTGTCGCCTTTGTCGAATGTCGGGCTCCCAAAAACTGAGTCAGCAAAATCCCTGAAGCCCAGCCTGGCGCCGCCGATATTTACCCGGGCTCTCCCCGCTTCTGCCGAGCGAAAAGTAGCCCCTCCGCGGAATGAAGATGCGGCGACGCAATTGCCCCGAACAAGTCAACTTGCGCGGCGTGACGCACCTATTTCTCCCCCGGGACACGCCGTGGAGGAAACGGACTCTACCCAGTTGCGGGAACATCCGTTGACCACAATCGCACCCTTAAGCAACCGGGAGACGGGAGCTTTTTCTAGCCCTGAGTTTTTGACAGGGCAAATTCAACCTGCCAAGCCCGCCAACGAACTTAAGCTTGGGGAATTTGGTTCTCCGGATGGGGACGCCAACTCTGGTCCGCCCAACGGGTCGCAGCCAAGCGCGCGAACCGTTGCCGACGCAGGATTCGGCACTGGTGACCAATACGGTGAACAATACAACGTCACGGACATTGATGAGACGGATACGCGTCGCGTCCTAAAGGGGGGATTTGGAGATGGCCGCGATGAAGATGGCGCAAATCCCGCGTCAAAACCACTCGTTCCGTCTGCTGTAAAGACCGGTGGTTTCGTCGCTGCGGAGGACGCCTCGATCTCACCCAGCATGCCATCGCCCAGGCAGCAGCCTGAACCGGAAGTGCAGGCCGTCGAGATCCTTTCCAAAGTGTTGCCTCAGTACACTGACGAAGCGCGACGGCTGCATATTCAAGGGGACGTTATCCTGTCGGTAGTATTTCAGGCTGGTGGCACCGTTAAGGTGCTGGGGATCGTTAAATCCCTCGGACACGGACTAGACGAAGCCGCGGAACAGGCCGCTTTAAAGATCCGCTTCAAGCCGGCTACGCGAGCGGGGAAGCCGCTCGATTTTCCTGCAACATTGCATGTGGAATTCCGCCAGGGCTAGCTTTGTGACCTTCTTGGCAAAACCGAAAAGGGAGACAGACACATGAAGATGGGGTACAGCATCCGAACGCGATCCTTGCTCGCGGGTTTGACGCTGCCGGGAACGTTGGTCATTCTTGCGGGCGCCCTGCCGGCGGCGTTCTGCCAAACCCAAATCCTTGCACCTCGCCAGTCGAACAACGATGCTGCGGAAACGAGTCGCATTATCGACCGCGTTATCGCGAGCGAGCACCGATACACCGAGAATTTGAAGAAGTATTCCCCGCGGGTTGAGACCTATCTTCAGTACGACCGCCCAGACGCCGAGTTGGGTGAGACGGTTGTCAAAGATGGCTATTTTCTGGGCCGCGTCAGTTTTTTCGGCAAGCCCCGAGAAATTTCCTTTGTGCGGCTTAACCTGCTCGATCAGGTGCGCGGCGACATGGAATTCGTCGCCACGCCGTTTCTTTCGCCCGTCCATTTTTTGAACCGCCTGGCAGCGTCCACCATGCTGGACCCGCGGCATTTCGATCTTGAGCACTACACCTTCGCCCCCGTCCGGTGGGAGTACGTCGGAGATGTGTGGTGCCTGGCCATCAATGTGCGTCCCATGCCGAATAACATGGACACAGGGGCATTCGAGGGGCGTATTTGGGTGGAGGATCACGACTATTCCATAGTCCGTGTGAACGGCAAACGGGTGGACCCGGCGGGGTTCCGTGCCTCTACGGATTTCGAGTGCTGGCGGGAGAACCTGCGGCCCGGCGAATGGATGCCAGTCTACATCTACAGCGAGGATTCGGACGGAAAGTTGACCATCAAATCGAACACCTATCTCTGGGGCTACGATCTTGCATCCGCACACGGGGAGGATGAGTGGACGAAGATCGTTGTGGACGCCCCCACTCCTCTCCTTGACACGAGTGACTCCGGGGCAGCGTTCTCGCCGCTTCAGGGCGAGCGCAACTTTGAGGCACAGGCTGAGAATAATGTGCTGGAGCGGCTCGAAAAAGCGCGCTTGATCGCACCCCCCGGACCCCTTGATAAGATCATGGAAACGGTTGTGAACAACCTGGTGGTGACCAACCACCTCGACCGTTTGCCTCCCCTGCATTGCCGCGTGATGTTAACGACTCCTTTGGAGTCGTTCAGCCTCCACTCGACCATTGTTCTCAGTCGCGGGCTTATTGATGTCCTTCCCGATGAGGCGAGTCTGGCGATGGTGCTATCCCATGAACTAGCTCATATCGCCCTGGGCCACAAGGTCAAGACGATGTACGCGTTCAATGACCGTCTTAATGTGCCCGATGATGAGCTCCTCGCCGGGCTGGATATCGCCCGAAGTCCCCAGGAGGAAAAGGCTGCCGACGCCAAAGCTCTGGAGTTTCTAGAGAATTCGCCTTACAAAGACAAGCTGGGCAATGCCGGGCTTTTTCTGAGGGCGGCCGCCGCGGCGGCGCCGCACATGCCCCACCTCTTCGGTCCCCACCTGGGGAACCGCCTGGTGATGCGGGGGACGGCAATCCGCATGGCCGAACTAATGAGCAAAGCTCCCAAGCTCCAACCAGCGAGAATAGACCAGATCGCGGCGTTACCGCTCGGTTCCCGGGTGGAGGTTGATGCGTGGGACGGCAGTGTATCTTTCTTAAAGCAAAAACCTGTGGCCCTCCTGAACGCCAGCGAGAAAATGCCTTTCCAAGTCTGTCCTATGTCCCCGGGCATGGTCCGTTATGAGGAGAAAAACAGCAACAAGATTGCCGCTCGCTAGAGCCGTCGACTCAGAACGCCTGCCGATAATCCGCGATAGCCCTGAGGCGGCATTGAACAGGCCGCTGGGCTCTCACTTTCCAAATCGGCGTGTCTTTCCCCACCTCTTGCATCCGGAAATTCCAGTGATTGACCGACCTTACGCCCTCCCTAGAACTTCGAGCGGCACTGCTTAGACCGGATCCCTCACAATTCAACCGTTTCGAATCAGGTAAAACCACAGGTCGAAGTCAGGTGAACCATGGATTGTCACCTACGCGCTTCGCGGTTAGCGTGGATGCGTTGATGAGATTGAACTTGAAGGCTGGGAAGGAACAATTCTTCTGGCGATTGAACGCCTACTTCACATAAGGAAATGGTAGAAGATCCAGCTTACATTCCGATCGCTCGTCCCAGGCAACCCAATCTCATTCAATTCATTAAAGATCAGGAGTCAGACCTGCAAGGAAGACCTGACGAATTGATATCAGGCAAAGCACTGGGGCAGTTTTGCACGCAGATTGCCCTATTAACTCCTGGAGGATCGTGTGGCGGAGGGTCGGTTGTGCCGGAGCTTGACCCGAACTGAGATTGCCCGCCCGGAACTTACGATGGCTCGACAAAAATGCTGAAGGGGCGTCACCAGCCCCGTTTCCCGAGGTGGTAATTGCGGCTCATGGAGAATTTGCCGGGGACCAGAGCGGTTCTCGACTTTAATAGAATGTCCACTTCCACGGCACAGAGGATGTCTCGGATGGACTGTCCAATTGCACCTTTGGTGGATGAGAGGATCCCGAGAATACCGACTCCGGGGCCTTTCCCTATATCGTTTGCCCAGGAAGGCCTTTGGTTCTGGGATCAGCTTTCGCCTCAAAACCCGATGTATCACGTTGCCCAGGGTCTGCACATTCTGGGCCCACTTCGCCGTGACCTTCTGGAAAGAAGCCTGGGATTGATTGTCGCGCGCCACGATGCCCTGCGAACCAACTTTGTCTCCAAGGACGGGATCCCCATGCAGGTGATCTCGCCCTCACGCGCTTTGAAGCTTGATTTTGGGGACATTAGTGGAGTTCCGAGTCATGAATTGCGGGAAGTAGCGAACCAACTTTGCAGCCAGGAGGCGTGCCGGCCTTTTAACCTAGGCACAGATCTATTAATCAGGGCCAAACTCTTCCGTTTGCGGGAAGCCGAGCACTTGCTGGTTTTGACCATCCATCACATCGTGTTTGATCTATGGTCTCTCGGCATTCTTAATCGTGAATTGTCGGAGGCATATCGGGCGTTCATGGAAGGGGGATACCCCCAACTTCCCGAGCTGCCGATTCAGTATGCGGATTTCGCCGTCTGGCAAAGGGAAAACACCAGCGGGGAATCGCTGGAAGCTCTAACTTCATACTGGCATGGAGCGCTCGCGGGCCCGCCGGAGTCTCGACACCTGACGTTTGACCATTCACGACCTGCGCATCCCACCTATGCCCGTGGACGCACGGCGGCCTTTGTGCCAAAGGACTTGGCAGGTTCGCTCATCCGGCTGAGTCTACGCCACCGGACCACGCAGTTCATGACGTTCATGGCGGCGTTGCAGACCTTGCTGCACAGATACTCCGGACACGGGCACATCTCGGTGGGTTTTCCCATTGCCCTGCGCAGTAGACCAGAGGTTTCCAACCTCATCGGGTATTTTGTAAACACTTTGGTTCTGAAGTGCGATCTCTCGGGGGATCCAACGTTTGCCGAAGTGTTGGGGCGCGTTCGAGGAGCGACACTGGGCGCCTTTCTGCATCAGGACATGCCGTTTGAGAAACTCGTGAGCTCGCTTTCCCCGGAGCGAGCCGCCACCCCCACGCCCTTGTTCCAAGTCATGTTCAGCCCGAAAAACGCCCGGCCGCCCGTCCTGAAACTGCCGGGGATGGAAGTCGCGGAATTCGAGCCCGACACAGGTGCGGCCAAATTCGATTTGACCGTTTGGCTGGAAGCTAAACAGAACCTGGAACTGGAAATCGCCCTGGAGTATGACCGTGAGGTGTTTGATGCAGGAACCATCGAGCGAATGTTGGGCCACTATCTGAATCTCCTGAAAGCGGTTGCGGAAGACCCCGATCGCCCAATTTCCCGGCTGCCTTTGCTCACCCCGCGGGAGCGAGAACAAATCCTCGTTGATTGGAACAAAACCACCCGGCCATTTCCGCAATCCACCGTCAATGAATTATTCGAGAGGCAGGCAGACTCCACTCCTGACGCCGTCGCGCTGATTTCCGGAGATCAAAAGCTTTCCTACGCGGACTTGAATCGCCGGGCTAATCTGCTGGCACGCCGTCTGAGGGAAATGGGGGTCCAGGCTGAGGTCAAAGTCGGCATCTTTATGGACCGGTCATTTGAGCAGGTGATCGGGCTGCTGGCAATTCTTAAAGCGGGGGGCGCTTATGTCCCCCTGGATGTCGAATCTCCTCCGGATCGCATGACCTTCATGATTCAGGACGCCGACCTTCGGGTTTTGCTCACCCACACAAACCTCCTTCATCGATTACCGGCCACGTGGGTGAACACGCTTTGCGTGGATGCTTTCGACTTCACACCTGAGCAATCCTCGCAGAACCCTGCCGGCGGCACGACGCCGGACAACCTGGCCTACGTGATCTACACCAGCGGTTCGACGGGGGAACCAAAAGGCGTGGAGATTCCTCACCGGGGAATTGCGCGCCTGCTTTTCGCACAGGAATTTATCCAACTCGGCGCGGATGATGTAATCCTCCCCAC
>JASHTZ010000605.1 GCA_030040295.1 Terriglobia bacterium
TGGCGTCGGCGCGCTCGGAAGCAAACACCCCGGAGCCGTTATTGTTTGACTCGTTACCGGCAACCTGCGCCGTTTCCGGGGAGCCGGATTCAAGCGTGGTGACGCCGCTGATTTGCCAGTCGCCAATCGTTTTGCCCGCGAACCCGCCGCGGTTCAGCCAGCGCCGCTGCTCGCCGAACGGGAATTCGTACGTATGGTTGATGATCAGCTTGTTGGTAACGTTAAAATTGGAAAGAGCGCGCTCTGCAGCCAAATCAGAACTGTTTTGTGGCACGTTTTGCCCGGTGCCTCCCACGCTCGCCGCATCGTCAATCGACTTCGACCAGGTGTAATACCCGCTCATGGAAAAGCCGCCGTGGAACTGGCGCCGCAAAGTCACCTGAAGGCCGTTGTAAATGGAATCGGCGCCGTCGGTTTCATAGAGAAACTGCTGGACACCTGGGATGGATGATGTTGCACCCCCCGCGGTTGTGGCGCTCAATCGGTCGGGAGAGAGCAGAAGATCGAGCTTGCTCCCTTTCGTTCCCACGTAGCCGACCGAAAGGATGACGTTGCGATAAATCTCGTCCTCCAGGAAGAAGTTCCAGGATTGCGCGTAGGGGCGGCGATAGTTGCTGTCGGCCGCATAGGTATTGGTGCACGGGGTCTGAGCCGTGCAGGTGAAACCTTTCTGGAGATCAGCGGTGGCGGCGAGAGTGGCTGCCTCACCCGGAAACCCATCCTGCAGCGTCAGCGGACTGAGCGCGTTGGTGGTCTGCGTGGAGGCGATGGCGAAGGGCGGCTGGTCGATCATATTCGTGACCATACGGGAATAGATGCTTCCATCGTAAAACACGCCGTATCCCGAACGAATCACCAGATGGTGCCGGATCCAGGGACGGTAAGCAATGCCGATGCGCGGAGAAAAATTATGCGCGTCGCTGTGAATCAGCGAGGGCGGAAGGGAACCGCCGGTCAGGCCCGTCGCCACGGAGGGGGAGGCAAAGTTCGGCGCGAATTCCAGGTCCGCAAGATGCCCGTACTTTTCCGCCGCAGGCAGAAAGTACTCGTAACGCACGCCATAGTTGACGGTCAGGTGGTTGTTCGTCCGCCAGTCGTCATTCCAGAAAGCCGTGGTCACCCAGTTGCGCAGGTACGTGCTGTTGCTGGACGCCCCGCTGGGAGAAACACCGAATCGAACGGAAGTTGTCTGCGGCAAGCCCAGAAGAAAATCCGCAAAGTCATACCCCGTGCCGGTAACCGGGAAGCCGTTGCTGAACTCGCTGGTGCTGTATCCGGTGAAACTGAACGTTCCGCGCGCGTTGGGGTCGGTTTCGGTATTGCTCTGCACGCGGCGCAATTCGCCACCCATGTGGAAATTGTGCTTTCCATGGTTCCAGATCAGCGTGTCATTGGCGCGAACCGTCTGCGGCCGAGCAAGCGAGGGAATCGGATCGCTCAGTGAGCCAAAATTCGTGAAGCTGATGCCCGGCACCCCCCAATCAAAGGGATCATTGGACACGCCCATAATCCCCAAGTTGTAGGCAATGTCGTCGTTATAGGCGAAGGCGTTCAGCAAAGAGGTGCGCTGGCGGTTGAAATTTAGATTGGCGGAATTCACAAGGTGCGTGTTGAAAGTGTGCGAATAACCCACGCTCACGTTCTGGCCGAGCACAGTCGTGTGCGAGGTGAAATCCGGAAAGCCGGAAACCGACCTGCTGCGTGCCGAATTGAAGTAGTACATCACGTTCAGGCTGTTCCTGGCATTGATTGTCTGCCCGATTCGCCCCATCACACGGTCATTGGAGCTGGGCAAAGGCTCCTGCAAATGGAAGTTTTGCTCCTCACCGGGAAGATTGGGCAAGGGAATATACGCTAGTAAACCCGTGGCCGCAGCGATGATTTGTGTAGAGGGAATAGTGTTTCCTGGAAAAGGTGTGCCCGGCGCGGTGAGGCTTGACAAGGGCTCGTAGATAGTCGGCGTACTCCCCGCGTCTGCCCCGGAAGCGATGACAGTCTGCGAAAAATTCCCCTGCCGCTCGAGTTGGGTCGGCACGGTCGAAAAACTATCGTGCCCGGTTCTTCCGCGCTGCAAATTGTAGCTCGCGAACCAGCTCGTCTTATTTCCACCCTTATAGATGTGGGGAATCACCAGCGGGCCGCCCAGCGAGAAGCCGAAGGTTTCCTGATAGGAGGGAATCTGCGGCGACTCGGCAATGTTCAAGGGAAAAGGATGCGCGTCCAAGGCTGAGTTGGTGTACTGCTCGGTAAAATTGCCGCGGATACGATTAACTGCAGCGCGATTGCGCGACCAGCCGCGCGCTCCTCCGCCACCTCCGCCACCACCCCTAAACCCACCACCTCCACCGCCACCGCCGGGTCCGCCGCCGCGACCACCGGGTCCGCCGCCTTCGCCAAATGGACTTCCGGGTCCGCCACCCTGACCACCCGGCCCGCCGAATCCATTTCCAAACCCGCCGAAGCCGCCGCGTCCAAACCTTCCGCCCATGCCGGGCTCAGCCGCTTCACCCATTCCTCCTCCCAGCAGGAATGAATTGTTGGCGCTCGCGGAATTCTCCGCTTCTTCCGGCATTGCCTCAGGGGAAGTGGCGCCCTCCTCCGACCCGTTGCCTTCTGAGAGTCGGAGGATGGATGGAAACTGTCCATTGCCCCCCTGCCCCCCGCCATTTTGATACTCGGCGATGCTGCGATTCCCATTGCCGCCTGCGCCGGAGCGCGCGGCACCATTGCCCGCGGGTCGCGATGCCTGCGCAGTCTGCGCAGCTTCTTCACCGGGCCCGCCCACCACCAGCGCCACGTTCACCTTGAGGGTTGCGCCCGGACTGACGGGAATCGGCTCGCGTGTGTCTGGTCGGAACCCGAGCAGCGAAGTGCTCAATCGATAGTTTCCAGGAATGAGTCCGCTAAAGGTATAATTCCCATCGTCGTCGGACCAGGTTTCCTTGCGTTCGCCGGTTAGGGGATTGGTGATCACGATGTCTGCGCCGGGGACTGATACTCCTCCCGGACCGTGCACGTGGCCGGTAACTGTTCCCGGTGTGGCCGCGAGTGTGGTGGTTCCCGGACCCGATCCGGGGGCCGGTATTTGGCCAAACAAAAACGCGGAGCTTAGCCATGCGATCAAGAGGAGAAGGCACTTCAAGCTTGCGCACTTTGTAAAATCTCTTAACACATAGCGCTCGTAACTCTACTAATTGATAGAGCTTACAAGCACTCAGTACGTTTAGCAATGGCCAAAGGTTACAAGTAACCAGGCGCGCACTTTAGGCGTCAGAGGAAGACGGAGGGGTCCATGTCGAAAAGTCTTTTGCGCAGTTTTTTGGTGCTTCTGGTGCTGGGCATTGCCGCATCGCTTGGGGCACAACAAGATGCTCCGAATACTCCGCCCCCGGCGCCAGCTCAGGGACAAGGGCAGGGGCAAGGACGGCGAGGAATGGGTGGCCCGCCGCCCGTGATCGGCACGATCACTTCCGTTGGAGTCGATCGCTTCGAAATCAA
>JASHTZ010000606.1 GCA_030040295.1 Terriglobia bacterium
GGCTTCTTGCCCGTCCAGCGCACGCAGATGAGGGGCTCGGCGCCCACGTACTCGCACAGCCGGATGAATTCATCGATGCCGACAAAATTTTCCTCCCATCCGCCCCAGACGGTCGAGAAACCTGGGCGGCCGTCCCATGGCCCAATGGCCTTGTCCCACTCGTAGGCCTCAATGGTGCTGCCCCCAAAGCGAATGATGGCCGGATGCATGGCCTTGAGCGCCTCGACCACGTCCCGGCGCCAGATTCCCAATACGGCATCCGAACCAATCAGGTAGACGCGGTCGAGCCAAACCGTTCCGGGCCCCTCCAACTCGAGGGTGAGCGTGGCATTGCCGGAGGCGCCCTTGGGGTTTAGGCTCGCTTCCGCCGCGGCCCACGTGCCGCCCGCGCGCCCGAGGGGCACCGGCCCGGCAATCACCTGCCCATCTGCGTGCAGCGAAGCCCAGACCAGCGGATTCCCTTCCCCGCGCATGTGCAGGTGCAATTTATAAATCACCGATGGGTTAACGTAGAAGCCATCCTGCGAGATTCCCGCGCGCGCGTGCGGCACCGGCAACTCGATTTTCTGCGAGCGAGCGCCGTTGAAGGGATTATTTGTATCGTATGAATATTTCGCCACCTCCACAGCGCCGTCCGGATACCATGGCCGATAGGGCGCGTCGGTTTCGGGTTTATAGGCGACGCGGCAGGGTGGCGCGTCCTCAAAACTCGTCGAGAACACCTGCTGCGCGATGATGGAGGGAATCAAATTGCAGAGCAGCTCAATAAACTGACCCTGCTGCTTGGCGTCAATCGGGCGTTGGGTGGTGTGTTCGGCAAAAATCTGTATGTCCTCGTGATCTTCTGTGGGGAGAGGCTCCATTCGAACGCCATCAAACCAAACTCGCCCTGTGCCGTCCTCAACTCCGATCAAAGTAAGGTCAATGTAACCGGGCGATGGAACGCGAAAGGTAACGGCTTCCTCCTGCCAATCCATCGAACCGCTTAGCCCTGGGCTTGCCCCGGCGTCACCCGCAGGCGTTTCAATCTTGATTTTCCCCTGCGCTTCGCCTCCATTGGCCGAAGCCAGGTTCTCCGCCTTCACCCAAACATGCGCACGCCAGAGTGAACCCACGGGAAGAAAGATCCGCTGGCTCACTGAGGCCGAGGCAGGGTCGAGAGCTTCCATGCGCAGGGACTGCCGGCCTTCCTTCACCTCGCTCTCATCCACAGCGACGGTGGCCGCGCGCCCGCCTTCATTTCGCAGGTGACGATTGACCTTCCAACCCGCCAGCGCGGGCGAAGCTTCAAATCCGCCGTTTTGAACCACCGGCGGCGAGGCTTGTCCCGCGGCCAGCATGAAGAAGGCAAGGGCTGTTGAGAGCATGGGGTTCCCCTGTAAGAATCGTGGCCCGGCATCATACCATTGCGGCCGACTTTAACGAATAATCTCGCCCGGTCGTTAGCGGGCAAGACTGAGGGGTTTTCACCTTACGTGTACAGACCGTGGAACTCCTCGCAACCAAAATCCCACGCAGAATCGTCGATTCTGATGATATGAAACCTAAATGGAATTACCTGGTTAAGGTTTTCAGCCTTTTGGATGGAGAGGAAAAACTTCAAGAAAGATTATTCGAACGCGGGAAGGAGGGATGGGAACTCGTCTCCACCGAATTGCTCCCCGGCTTAGGCCACTCTCGAATCTTACTTATATTCAAGCAGCCATCAACACAGGTGTAATCATCCCCCGGCAAAGCCGGAGGCTTTCCGATGGCTTGCCCCTCAAAGGGGCCTGACCACCACCGCCAAGAAACCCCTCACCCAATCACCCCTTCTCCCCTCTTCCCTCTCCCCAGGGGAGAGGGAAGAGGGGGAGGGGAGTTGGGGTGAGGGGTCCATTCGAAACGATAAATCCCCACCATTTGCTGACTTCCGGAATTGTCAAACTCCTACTGCCACCCCGGCAAAGCCGGGGGATATCCCAACGGTTTAGGAAACTGCTGGGGTTCTCGCGGGCTTCCAGAGTTTTCCTAGCAACGCACATCCTGATGACTGCCCGAAAAACTTGCGTATTCCAAATCTTCTTGCGCCGGGTATAATGCCTGCCTCTTCTCAAGTGCAAGTCGAACTCGAACGCAACCCATGGAGCATCTGCATTCATGAAAAACCGGCGGCGCAGCACTGAAATATCGGGAGTTTCCCGTTTCAGGCAAGCCGGAGTTTGCGTCGCAATTTCGCTTGTCGCAGCCGCCGGATGGCTCGCGCCCCAGCGGTTTGTGAAGGCACAGTCCCCACCCGAGCACCCGCGATACGACATTGTGATGTTCAAAGACGTCATGATCCCCATGCGCGACGGCGTGAGGCTGGCTCTCGACATTTACCGGCCGGCGTTGAACGGCGTTCCCGTGGACGGCAGGTTCCCCGTCATCATGGAGCGCACGCCGTACAACAAAACCAGTGTGGAAGCCTGGGCGAAGTATTTCGTGCCGCGCGGTTACATTGGCATCGGCGCCGACGTGCGCGGGCGATTTCGCTCCGAGGGCAACTGGGACCCCTTCCGCATGGACGGCCAGGACGGCTACGACACGGCGAAATGGATCGGCGAGCAGCCCTGGTGCGACGGCAGCATCGGCACGGTGGGAACTTCTTATCCGGGTGGAACGCAGCACGCGCTGGCGCTGGCCGATGCGCCCTACTTGAAGGCCATGATTCCCGCCGACGCCGTTTCCAACATCGGCCAATACGGCATTCGCCACAACGGCGCCTTTGAGATGCGCTTCTTCAACTGGATTTTCAATATCGGCGCACCCGCCAGCCACCTAGCCCTCGAAAATAAAGATATGGCCGATGTGTTTCTAAAAATGGGCGAGCAGGTTCGCGAGTACGCCCGCGGTCT
>JASHTZ010000607.1 GCA_030040295.1 Terriglobia bacterium
CCGACAACCAACAATCCCATCACCGGCTCGACGCCGCCCACGCCGTTCACCTCGCAGGGGCGCGCCTGGGGCCTGGTGATCAACGCCGCAGAGGCGGAAGTGATCGCCGCGGACACCACCATTCAGGCTGAGGACGATGTCGTCATCGCTGACGCCTACGGCCGCGTCACTTCCATCCGCAACGTCACCACCGGCAACACCGCATATGTGGTGGGCAAGGCCAAGTACCCGCCCACGGCGGTGAACCAGCGGATTCGCATTCAGGTGAATCTGCACCAGACCAAAGTCTAGCTGACGGCTCACAGCCGACAGCTAACAGTTTGTGGCAGTGCTCCCGGTGCGGAATCTGCAACAGACTACCGCATTGCGAGTTGGACAGCAGCAGACGGCGGAGTGATGGGCAACGACCCTCACTGTAAGCTGTCGGCTGTGAGCTGTCAGCAGGTACAAATATGGAAGTTTCTTTAGCCCATCTCGACCAGTTTTTGACGAATTACTCGATTGTGTACCGCAACCAGGATTTTGTGGCGGGGCGGCTTTTCCCCGACTTCCCGGTCGCCAAGCAAAACGATCGCTATCCGATTTTCGGGTTCGAGCGTTTCAAGGCCTACAACACGGAACGCGCCCCGGGCAGCGAAGCCAATGAACTGCCCGCCTGGCGCATGTCAAACGATGAGTACTACTGCGACGGCAAAGCGCAGAAGCAACTGATCCCCGATGAACTCCGCGCCAAGTGGGATTTCTCCACCGGCCCCGAAGTCTTCACCACCGAGACGCTGGCGGACATCATTGACAAGCAGCGCGAAATTCAAGTGTTCAACCTGATCATGAACACCTCCACGATTCCCAGCACCACGCTGACGGGGACGTCGCAGTGGAGCGACTTTCAGAACTCCGATCCCGTTGCCGCCATCACCGCGCAGCGCACCACCATCCTGCTGAACAGCACCAAGGAACCGAACACGCTGCTGCTGGGTTACCCGGTGTGGTTGCAGCTCATCCAGCATCCCATCATTCTCGACCGTTTCAAGAACCACGCGCTGCCGCTCGGGTATCCCACCGATCAGCAGCTCGCCGGATTGTTCAACGTTGATAACCTGATCGTCGCCAAATCCCTGTATGACACCACGCAACAGGGCATTGCGACCAGCCTGAACTACATCTGGGGCAAGAACGCCATCCTGGCTTACGTCCCGAGCGGCCAGGGACAAATGATGATCACGCCGGGCACGACCTTCCGTTGGCTCTACGGCGTTCCACAGAACAGCGGGATGCTCGTGAAGCGCTATCGGGTGGAAGAGCGCAGCGGCGACATGATCGAATTCCAAACCTATTACTGCGTGAAGTTGGTCGTGCCCAGCGCCATGTACGTTTTCAAGAGTGCGGTGGCGTAGAAAATCGGGACACGGTAGACGGCACGCCGCCCGAAGGCTTTGGGCCGCAGGGCGGAATACGGCACACAGGCACAGGCTTCCCGTATGCCGTCTACTGTCTACCGTATTCCCTAACGGAGGAAGCGATGCCCAAGTACCTGGTTCTGCAGCCCATCGAGAAGAATGACGTTCTCTACGTTCCCAGTGGCACGATGGGGCCGAAGCAACTGCCCAGCGGCGGTCATGGGAAGCCCATCCCGGTGAATGCTTCCGGTGAGATCGAGCTGAGCGAAGAGGAAGCCGGCGTCCTGATTCATGGCCAGGTGCCTCTGTTCGAGGGCAAGCCCGAGCCGGTCGGCGGCGCGGAGGCGCGGGAAAAGAAGGCGCAGGAGGAGGCGGCAGCCGCAGCCGCCAAAGCCGCGGCGGAAAAAGCCGAATACGAGGAGTTCGTGGCGTTTCGCGCGGCAAAGGCGGCGAAGAAAAAGTGAACAACCGACCCCTCACCCCAACTCCCCTGCCCCTCTTCCCTCTCCCCAGGGGAGAGGGAAGAGGGGAGAAGGGGTGATAGGGTGAGGGGTTTCTTACCGGCGGCGGTCAGGTCCTTCTGACGGGCCAGGCGCCGTAAAGCCTCCGGCTTTGCCGGAGGGCGATTACTCAGGGAGGTTTTGACATGTCAGCTTCAGCAACATTCACAACGCTTTACAGTTTTCGCGAAGATCGCCGGCGGCTTTACCGGCACATTCGGGTGGATATCACGGGCCTGGCGAGCGGCGCGAATACGATTCCGCATGGCATCACCGAGCGCGAGAATCCGTCGCTCGGCGCAACGCCCGTGGATGAGATCGCGCTGCTCACTTCGGATGTAGCGGTGCACCGCACCCAGGCGGCGGACAACACCAATCTCTATTACACCGTCGATTCGGGCAGCGGAACCACGATCAGTGTGTACGTGACGGTCTGACGGACGGTAGACGGTAGGCGGCATACGGAACATGGGGGAGCGCGCTCCGCGCCGTCTGCCGCATGCCGTTTGCCGTATTCCGTATCTCGGAGTTTAAAATGTCTTACACCACAGTCAATCAAGTCGCGGGCATGTTCCCCACGTTCACGCAGAACGGGCCGAAGGGACCTTCGGACGCGCTCATCCAGAATTACATTGATGACGTGGCGGGGGAGATCGACGCCATCCTGCAGCGGCGCTTCCAGGAGGCCTACCAGGCTGTGGGATTCCCAGCCTGGCAGGGTAGCTTCGACACGGACCAATTGAACTTGCTCGAAAAGCTCAACCGCTATGGCGCCTGCGCGCAATTGGCGGAGGTGTTCGAGACCTCGGGAATCACGGCCGCGGCGCGCGTGGCCAAGAGCTTCGAAGACGGCTACCGCGAAATGTGCAACAAGCTCAACGCCCGCGACGCCGACGGCAAGCCGCTCACGCAGGGCGGCGACTACGATTACTTATTTGACTCGGAAGCAAAAGTGGAAACGCCGCGCCCGCAGTTGGGCGGCGTCGCCGGAGGCGATCAGTACCCAAGTGAGACTCCGAGCGAAGATTCGACGAACGTGTTCAAGAAGTGGGACCGAAGGGAATTTTGAGATTTTGCGATTTGGTCATTTGGCCATTTCCGAAATTTTGCCATTGGGTGATTTGGCCATTGAGCGATTTAAATGACCAAATCGCCAAATGGCTAAATCGCCAAATCCGGAGTTATTCAATGGCCTGGACACAAGCATATCAAGCTCTTTTCGCCAAGCCGCTGGTGAACCAGCTTATCGCCATCATCCAGCGCGATCAGGCATCGGCGCTGGCGGTTGTGAACGCGGCGCGCGCGGTGGATGGCAACCAGCCGCTCAGCGCGATTGCGGAATTTCACAAGGGGCCGGGCACGCGCACCAGTTGGCCGTGGCTTTACTTCGAGATCGATTCCACCAACTTCGTGCGCAGCGACGACAAAACCACCCGCTACCACGAAGCCCGCATCCGGCTGGCGCTCGATACCGGCCAGTACGACCAGGAAATGGCCCAGGAGGACGCGCAGGACTACGCCTGGCTGCTCGACATGATTATTACCAGCGCCGGACCCTGGCCCGAGCTCAGCGACTGGACCAGTTCGTTGCCCATTCAGCACGAAACTGTGCCCAGCGGAACGACCGTGCCGAACGCCGCCGGAACCGTGAACGACGTTTTCATTGAGTCGCACAAGCCGGGCCCGGTGGAAGTTCCCGGCATTGACGTTCCCATCATGCGCGTGACGCTGACGGTGGTATTCGAATTAGAAGAAACGTAGGGGCATCCCTCGTGGATGCCCAGGGCGCCCACAAGGGGCGCCCCTACGGAGGCAAATTATGGCACTTGGAACTGCAACCCCGACATTAATTCATCAAGGCCCCGGATGGCTCTATTTAAATGTCTGCGCGCCGGCCACCGGCCACCGGCACGTCATCGGATCGGACGGCACGCCGACGCAGCCTGCCTGGCCCAGCGCCACGGCAGTCACCCCCGGCCAGATGATTGTCGACCCGAACGGCAACATTCAAGAATGCACAACGGGGGGCACTACGTTTGCCAACGCGCCCGGCACATGGGGCGCCACGTTGGGCGCGACCACCGCTGACGGCTCCACTGTGGTGTGGACTTGCGTGGCGCTGGCGCCCGCTTATCTTTTTGCGGGCGCCCTGGAAGGCGCGACCGATCTCGACATCGGCGCCAAAGTGGAAGAAACCACCGCTGACCAGGAGACTCTGCCCATTGACGCGGTGATGACCGGCGAAGTGGATTCGGTCGCCGTCACGCTCAAGGAATCGGATTGCGCCAAGCTTCAACTCCTGATTCCCCAGGGGACTTACGCCACCGGCACGGACAGCACGCTGCCCTCCGGCGCTCAGGTGTACGAAGAAATTGCCTTTGGCGGATTGATGCCCGTCCCCAAGTTCGGCGTGCTACTGATTTCGAAACGCAAGGACCAGACTTCCAAATTCGTCGTCTCGCAGATCTACCGCGCCTACCAAAAGGAGGCTGTGAAGCTGCCTTTCCAGCGCGGCAAGGAAACGACCTACAAGATTACCTTCCAGGCCATCGCGGATTTGAATCGCCCCGTTGGGGATCGAGGCGGGAAGGTGTACCGGCAAATATGATTTTTGTAGGGGCAGGGCTCGTCCCTGCCCTTCCGTGCAGCGATATCGGGCAGGGGACCCCCACAGGGTAAGGCAGGGCACCCGCAAGGGGTGCCCCTACGGAGCTCATTAATGTCAGGCAACGGAATTGCCAAACCGGAAGATTTCAAGCGCGCTCTCGAGCGCTCCAGCATTGAGCGGATCGATTTGCCCGCGTCAGGGCTTTCCGTTCTGCTTTGCCGGCCCCCGATTTTTGCCGCGCTTGCGATCGGGCGCGAGGGTACACAACTTCAATCTCGCATTACCGATGCCAAGGCGGATGAAATCAGGCCGGAAGACATCGAGGCATTCACAACCTGGCTGAACGGAACATTAACGCGCCTGTTTGTGCAGCCGCGATTTTCAGCGGCGCCGCAAACGGATGAAATCGGCCTGGGCGACATTCTGATGGACGATTTGAAATTCATATTTCGTTGGTTAAGGGGCGAGGTGTTTGGGGCTGAAGGTGGCACGGGCGTCCCGCCCGTGATGGATGGCCGGGACGGCCATGCCACGCCAGCGACCGAAGACCTCGGCCGATTTCCTGGAGGACAAGGATCGGCTTCTGTATCTCGCGGAAGTAGCGAAGCGCAGTAACTGCCGTCCGAGTGAGCTGCTGGAGCTCATCGGCATGCCGGCGTATCTGTTGGATTGCACCGCGGCTGAAGCCCTGGCCGCCCACGAGCGCGGTGAATGGGAACCGCAGGAGAGTGTGATCGAATGGTGACGTAGGGGCGGCCC
The DNA here is from genome assembly GCA_030040295.1 of Terriglobia bacterium. Taxonomy (GTDB): domain Bacteria; phylum Acidobacteriota; class Terriglobia; order UBA7540; family UBA7540; genus Bog-366. The sequence continues at coordinate 5,265 of JASHTZ010000607.1, forward strand.
TTGTGGCCGCCCTGGGCAGGCACGAGGCCTGCCCCTACGACAGAGAACAATATGGAACAAAATCAGAACAACATTCTCGAAGAACTTCTCAAGCTCGGCGCGAAGCCGCAGCAGGCCCAGGCGGCGCTCCGGATTCTCGATTCGTCTTCAACCGGTTTGGAGAAAAGCGCCCGGGCATTGAACCAGCACACGGAAGAGATTGTGAAATCGACGCGCGCGCAGCAGCAGGCCATGGAAGTTTTCGGCCGCATGCACACGGAGACCCAGACCGCCACGGAGCAGGCGGACCAGCACACCAAGGCGATTGAGAAATCCACTCTCGCCCTGCGGTCGCAAGCTTCTGTGGGCGCGGAGGCCGTAACAGCAGGTCTAGCGGGATTAATTGCCGGCCGCAAAGCGCAGGCGGGAGTGGAAGCGGTGTGGGAGACGGCGCGCGGCATCGCTCTGTTGGCGGAGGGAACGTGGCCGCCCAATCCCGCCGCCATTCTCGCCGCCGGCCTGCACTTTGAAGCCGCGGCGGAGTACGCGCTGCTGGCCGG
>JASHTZ010000608.1 GCA_030040295.1 Terriglobia bacterium
AGCGGTTGTACATGCAAAAAGCCGCGGCAATCAGCACGGTATCGTGAATCTCCAGGTCCGTTGCGCCTTCCTGCCGCGCTCGCTGGATGTCGGCGGGCGTCACGTTTTTCCCGCCTCGCTGCACCTTGCCTGCGATGGTGAGGAGCGCCTTGAGTTTGGCGGATACCGGAGCTGCTTCGAAGTCTTGCTTGACGTCCAGCACGATCTGCTCATTTCCGCCCAGGTGGTGCGCCGCCGCTGCGCCGTGGCTCGTCTGGCAGAAATAGCAATCGTTGCGGGAAGAAACGTAGGTTGCGATCAGTTCCCGCTCTCCCGAGCTGAGCGCGCTCGGTCCTCGCAGCAAGACCTCCGCCAGCTCGCGCATGGGCTTTGCGGTTTCCGGCCGGAATGCGAACGGACCGATGATGCCCGGCATCCCCTCTGGAAGTTTGATATGAGCCATGAATCAACTCCTCCTCATCGCGTTCGACGCCTATTTCTCGGGCTGAATTGTGGCGATAACAATCGCGCGAGAACCCGACCTTCGATAGATTTTACCAGTCACGACTACACGTTGGCCGGCAAAGGGCATAAGCCGGTCGTTCTGTCCCTGGGCAGGCGTCGAATCGGAAATCGGCCAATAAATCGATCCGTCATCAGCCAGGATGACCATCGGAGAACCCGCCTTGGCGCACGCAATTGCGCACTCCGTGCTGACCGGCTTCTTTATGTTCTTTGTGAACGCACAAGCAGAATCCAGAACGTAGCCCTTAATTGTTGCAGGCTGGCTATCCGCAGTGGCCAATTGCCAGGCGCCTGCCAGGAAAACCGCGAAGCAGACGAAAGGCAATAACCTTTGGAAACGGATTTTCAAGACTGCCTCCTTGGCGGGCATCCTTGGCAATTTCCGAGGTGAAAATCTTCTGAAACGCCAACCCGCCGGCCATCATCTTAACGAAATGCCGGCCTAGAACAAAAACTTCAACGCAAACTGAATTTGGCGTGGCGGAAGCGCCGTTTGCACCTGGCCGAACGTCGGCGAGTTCAGATCGTCGTTGGGCACGCCAAAATTCACGTGGTTCAGGATGTTGAACATTTCGGTGCGGAATTCCAGGGTCTTGGTTTCTCGCAGCCGAATGTCTTTAAACAACGCGAAATCCCATTCCTGTTCCCCGGCCGCCTGAACGATGTTGCGGCCCCCGTTGCCGAACGTGCCGGGTATCATGTCCCTCTGAAAAGCCGCCGTGTTGAACCACTGGCTGGCGGTCTTCGGTCCGTCGTTGGGATTCCCGACGAGATTGGGGCGGTCGCCTACGAAGCCGGAAATCTCCGGTGAATCGCCCTGAAGCGATGGGTCGCTCGAATCGTAGACCGTAAAGGGAGTACCGGTTGACGCCGAGTAGATACCGTTCAAATCCCAGTTGCCGAAAGCATGTTCGTACCAAGCCTTGCCTTCCTTCCAGAAGGGCAACTGCCATTCGTAGCTGAAGACCAGGCGCTGACGCGCGTCGAAGAGGGAACGGCCGTATTCGGCCTCCAAATCCCAGGGGTTCTGGGCCAAATCGTTCTCTCCAGCCACCAACGTTGGAGCGGAGCCGGTGATGTTAAAACTCGAGACGTCGTCCAGCGTCTTTGAGTAGGTGTAGGAAGCCAGAAACGCCAAACCATAACCCAGGCGCTTCCGCAGGCTCGCCTGGAGTGCGTTGTAGTCGGAATTGGCGATGCCGGAGATCAGGCCGATGGACCCGTAATAACAATTCGGATCGGCATCATCGCAAGTTCCCGCCACGCCACCGTTCGAATAAGGCCGCCAAAAGTTCTGGTTGCCCTCTCCCTCATCTGAGAAGCATAGGTTTTGCTCGGCTGAGCCCGCGGGCAACGTGGAACAAAGCGTCGGCGGATTGCTTTCAATGAAGCGCGGCAGCTTGGTGCCTTTGGTTCCCACATATCCGATGTCAAGAAGCCAGCTCTGACCGAAAGAACGCTCAACGGTAAAGTTCCAGTCCTGGGCGTACGGCAATCTGAGATGCGGATCGAGCGTCAGCAGCGTCAGCCCCTGCGGTCCGTTAAAGACCGGTGCAAATGGATTGGGCCCCGGTGGAATGGGATTGGCGAAACTGGTGGCAAAGCCGGGCGTGCTCACCTGAATCGTCTTGAACCAGGGTGGAGCGCTTTCCGGCGCCTGCAGAGGCCCGCCCTCTCCGTTGTAATAGGGCTCAAAAAAGACGCCGTAGGCGCCTCGAACGGCCCATTTACCGCTGCCCGTGGGATCCCACGCGAATCCCACGCGAGGTGCTAAGGCATTGTGCTCGGTCGGAATGAGTGTGCTCGGAACGCCGGAGTCGCCCGGGTATAACAGACCTAGTGACGCTGTCGGCTCGACCGTCGATTGTCTTCCGGGCACGAACAGCGCGTTTTCGTTGTTGATTTCGTCGTAAGGGTGAGGCATTTCGTAGCGCAACCCGATATTCAACGTCAAACGCCGCGTGGGTTTGTAGCTATCCTGCGCGTAAAGGTTGTAGTTGAGGGCGCGCATGCCGCGAGGCAGATCACCGCCCCCTTGCAGGAAGACGACAGGTTGTCCTGCCAGAAACGCGGCCACGGCTTCGTTAAGAATTACCGGCGGAAAAACGAAGAAGCCGTTGGAGGCAATACCCAGGAGGGTATTGAGTTGGTCTCGCTGCACTTCCCCCCCGAATTTAAGCTCATGCTTGCCATGAATCCAAGCCACCGAATCGGTGAACGAAAATGTGTTCTGGTAATCGTCCGCCGGCCCGGTGATGGGATTGCCCACCGACGCATAGCCATAGACCTCGATGAAGGGAGGACCCGCTTCAATCGATAACGTCGGCGAATATTGAAAGCCCAGGGAGGAGGGCGATTCGTGATTCGTGGCCAGGCCAAAAAGAAACTTATTTCGCAGGAACGAAAAACGCGCCACGTTCATCAACGAAGCGGAAAACGAATGGGTTTCATCGATGGCGGCGTTCTGCGCCCGGAAATCCTCACCCACCGGAAACCCTGGGACGTTGGAACCGGCGATGGGCAACGGGTCCAATTGCGAACCGTTATTGAAAAGGTAGTGGAAAGAAACCGTGTCGCGCGAAGAGATATAGTGGTCAACGCGGGTCCCGAATTCGTCGTAAGGATTGTGAAGCTCCTGGGTGGTCAGGAAGGCATTTGGCCCGTATGCCGGAAGGTTGGAAGGCAGGGGGTAAAACGCCAGCAAGTTCTGGGAGATTGTGTCGATCGCGGGTAATTGGTTTCCCGAATAGACCTGTCCGGTAAAACAGTTTTGCAGCTCTCCCGCAGGCGCCACCGGAACGCCCGTCGAACAAGGCACAATGTCCGACGCCTGGGAAAAATTGCCCTGCCGCTCGGCTGCCGTGGGCACGGTGGTCAATTGAGTTTCACCCTGGCGATTACGGA
>JASHTZ010000609.1 GCA_030040295.1 Terriglobia bacterium
TCCGGCAAACTACCAGAGGCCCCGGCTCACAAAGCCCCTGAACCGCGCGAACTGACGGATCACATCCCCTAGAACCAAAAATGCCAAATCGTATCCACAAGCGCGTGAGTGAGCGCCGAGGCGCACAAGCGCCCGCGCGTGCGGTAGACATTCCCATAAAAAATCCCGGCCACAGTGGCCATAATGGCATAACGCCAATTAGGGACAGGCGCGTGGTGCAGGTGCGATGCCCCGAAGACTACCGATGCGATCAGCAATCCGTAAAGCCCCCGCGGACCTTTGCGAATGGTGCGCACCAAAATATTCTGGAGCACGCCGCGGAAAAGTAATTCTTCAGGAATGGCCACGGTCAAATAGATCCCCATCCACAGGAAGAAGAAATTGATCGCCGGGCGCACGCTCTGCGCAATGTCTTCGAGCCACGTCACCTGGAACATCGGTCCGCGCGCCAGCGCCCTCATGGCGTGAGGATGAATAAAGCCCAGCGCGATGCCGAGGGGAATAGCGATCAAGGAATAACCCAGCAGGTTGAGCAGTGCCTCGGAAACGTCGCGCCATCTCCACACCAGGCGAAACCCCACGCCCTCCAGGTTGCGCAGCACCATGAAATCGTAGCCGCCCACCAAGACGCAAAAAATCGGCCGAAAAATGTAGATATCCTCCGGCCACGTCCAAATTCCCTGCAACCATCCCGCCGAAACCGGAACCGCCAACGCCACCATGGCGACCACATCGCGCCACGTCAAGGATTCGCGGCGCTGCAAACGGTCCGGCAGTAGCAAGGCGGTTGGAATCGCGATGTACGCGGTGAGTTTTCCCAACGCAACAAACGAAAATGTTCGAGTTCCTAGGCCGAAAATGAGGTACGGAACGAGCAGCAGAAAGGGCAACCCCGCCCCGAGCGCGAACGAGGCAGCGGACCAGTGCCGCAATTGCCGGAGGAACGCCTTGTCCGTCAACCCGACGAAGGCGCCCACCACCAACGCCACGCTTGCCAGCAAGGAGGCTAATTTCCATGGATCAATTTCGATCCGCGCCAGGATCAGGCCCTCGGCCGCGGCGGCCAGAAGCGCGAGCCCGGCAAAAAACTGGAGTCCCTTTTTCATTCGCTAGGGGACACGGGATACGGGAAACGGGATAAGGGGGAACCCATTGCTCCGCGCCAGCCGTGGCGAATGTTGGTGCTTACACCGCACCCGTCCGCTTCGGTTCGAGTGCTTCGCCTGTCCCTTATCCGCACCAGATATTCCAGTTCCCTTCTGCCCGCTCCCCATTCCGTATCTCGTGTCCCGAATTCCGCACAAAAATCCATTCTAACTAAGAAACGTGAGATCGAAAAAAAAGATTCAGACCGATGGCTTCCCTACTGTTCACCCTTTGAGTTGCCTCTACAAGATATCTAGCGCAGTTGGCTGGAGCGGCGCTCTGTGAGCGTCGCATTGTACGGTCATCTGACGAAGCAAGCCCCCTGCGATGGTCCCGGCCAAGCCGGACCGCCGCGCGACGCTCGCAGAGCGCCGCTATAGCATTCATACCCGGTCACCTGTCCGCGGGCCGGGCGAAGTTTGGCGAACCGAAATCGACATCGCTCAAGGGAATGATCCGCACGTGGCCGAGCTTCTTCAAGTCTTTCTTGAAGTCGGAAATGCTTCCCACCAGCACCATGACGTCGTGATCGGTATCCAGGTAGGTCATGGCGGCGGTATTGACGTTATCTGCCGTCAAAGCCTCAACCTTTTCCGCATAATGGTTCCAGTAGTCGAGGGGCAAACCGTTCTCCAGCAGTTCCAGAACTTTTTCCGCAACGTTGTCGGAAGTTTCAAACTCCAGGGGCAAATGACCCACCAGATAGCTCTTGGCGGTGTCCAATTCGTCCTGGGTAATTCCGTGCGCCTGAAGCGACTGAATTTGCTTCACGGCGACGTCCGCGCTCTTCAAGGTTTCCGGGGTGCGGGTAAAAGTCTTGGCCACCCACGCGCCCAGGTGACGGCGGCAAATCAAATCGCTCGACGCGCCGTAGGTCAGCCCCTGACGCGTGCGGAGGGCTTTGAACAAGCGGTTTTCCGACGGTCCGCCCAGGATTTGGTTCACGACGCTGAGGGCGAGATAGTCCGGACTGTCGCGCGGCACGCCCAGATTCCCGATGCGGATCTCGGTTTGCACGGCGTCGCTCTTGTCGATCGCCAGCACGCGCCGTTTCCGGGAGGGCTTGGGAACACCTAAAGGCGCCCCCACCGGCTCCCCGCCGTTTTGCCATGAGGAAAAATACTTATTGGCCAGCTTCAGGGTATTTTTTGCAGAAATGTCGCCCACCACGGCCAGGATGCAATTGTCCGGCTGGTAATAGCGCTGGTGGAAGTCGCGCAGGTCCTGAGCGGTGATGCGCTTGGCCGCCTCGATGGTGCCGTCCTCAGGATGGCCATAAGGCGTGCCGGAAAAAATCAGCTCCTGCATCGCCGTATCCGCGACGTAGGCCGGGTCATCCTGCGCCACTTCCAGGCCGGAAAGCGTCTGCTTCCGCTGGCGCTCGATTTCCTCGGGCGCAAAGGCCGGGCGGATGTGCATGTCGCTCACCAGATCGAAGGCCAGGTCAGTGTGGTCGGCCAAAACGCTCAGGCTGAGGTAGGAGCTGTCCCAATCCACGTCGTTGTCCACCACCCCGCCAATCGAGTCAATGGCCTCGGCAACCTGGCGCGCCGTGCGCCGCTCCGTCCCTTCCGTCAAAAGGCCGTTCATCAGAGCTGCCGTGCCCGGCAAATCCGGCGGGTCACATTCCGCGCCCGACTTCACCACCAGCCGCAGCGTGACGAGTGGCAAGGAGTGCCGCTCTACGACCACCACTTGCAAACCATTGGAGAGCGTGTGCACCACGGGCGTGGGAATCACCATCGGTTTGGGAGGAGGAACTGCGGGAGGGTAATCGCGGGCGCTGATTGGGGTAGCGAGCGCAAGCAGCAGAAGTGTGAGCGCGGGGATAAGGGATGCGCTGGCGGGGATACGGGATACGGGATACCGGTTACGGGGAAACCTGTTGCGCCGAGTCGGCCATGCCCAACGCCGATCCTGAAGGCTCATGAATCTTCCTCCGTTCGAATGTCTTCCCTGCCCCGTATTCCTTATCCCGTATCCCGTGTCAGAATCCGCTCGCCGCGGACTTCGCGTCCGCGTCTTTCTTCGGATAGACTTCCACCACCGTCTCGTTGTTCCGGATGAAATACTTTTGGGCGACGCGCTGAATGTCCTCCGGAGTGACGTCCATGAAGCGCTTCAACTCCGTGTCCACCAGCTCCGGGTCCTTCAACACCACGGCGTCATAACCCAGTTCCTCGGCGCGGCTCTGCACGGTCTGCCGGCTGATGATGAAATCGCGCAGCACCTGGTTCTTGGCTTTGTCCAGCTCCGCTTCGGGAACCCGTTCGGTTTTCAGGCGCTTCAGCTCCTCGTTCACCTGCGTTTCGCCTTCGCTGGGAGTGTACCCGTTGTTCATGACCGCAAAGACGAAAAACAGATTGGGATCCTCGGTGAAATTCCCG
>JASHTZ010000610.1 GCA_030040295.1 Terriglobia bacterium
TTCGGGCGTCCCGCCACTCACCAACTCCTGAAAGTGATTCTCGAGGTGTTGCGCGACTTCTTCCACAATCTCCGCTTCGCGCGCGGGGTTCAGCTTCAGGCTCGCAAGACGTCGACGTATCTCCTGTTCCCAAATCGGCATTGGCGTTCCTTGATGTGCGTTACTTCTGCATTCTGACCTCTGTGCCGCGAGCGACCCGCCAGAAATTATTTTCTTGCTCAGGCCGGTTCGACTTCGGTAATGCGGTTGATTGCTTCGACGAAGGCATGCCAGCCGCGCCGCTGCGAATCGAGCACGCTGCGTCCTGCCGGTGTCAGGCGGTAATACCGGCGCCGGCGCTGCCCGGCCTTTTCCACCCACCGGCCTTGCAGCCAGCCGCGTTTTTCCAGGCGATAGAGCAGCGGATAAAGTGAGGCCACGTAGAAGCGCACCGCGCCGCCGGAGCGTTGCTCAATGAGCTTGCTGATTTCATACCCGTGCCGCGGCCGGGCTTCCACCAGTGACAGGATCAAGAGCTCCGCGCTCACCTTCTTCCATTCGACCTCCGGCACCTTCTGTTCCATATATGGCATATCAATATAGTCTCAGCGGTCGAAGCGGGAGTCAAGAGGGTTTTGCGCGCAGGATGCATCGTCGCAGGGTTTTCAGCGGATACCAACTCGCGCGGGAATTCAGTTGCCGGCGCAAAGCGCAGAGCTTGCGGCCTTGATTACCTGCTCGCGTATTTTTCTGCGCCGAGGAAGTGCAAATTCAGCTCCTCTGGGTGCTGCCGGCGAGGGGCTCAACGTCCACCCATGCGCGTTTGCTCCAGGATTCGAGGCCCTTTTCGGCAAGCTGCAAGCCTTTGGCGCCCTCCAGCAAATTCCATCGAAAGGGTTCATCATTGACGACGTGGCGCAGGAACAACTCCCATTGGTGCTTAAACGCGTTTTCGTAGACTTCCTGCTCCGGCACTTTTTGCCATCCGTCAAAATAATTCAGCGTGTTGGGAGAATCCGGATCCCACACCGGACGCGGCGTTGCGCCATAAGGTTGAATCCAGCATTCGCGGAGGCCGGCCACCGCCGAGCCCTTCGTGCCGTCCACGTGAATCGTCAGCAGATCGTCGCGCCGCACTCGCGCGCCCCAGGATGAATTGAATGGCGCAAGGATTCCGCCTTCGAGTTCGAAGATCGCGAAAGCGGAATCATCCGCCGTACAGGCATAAGGCTTTCCCGATTCGTCGCGGCGCTGGGGAATTAAGGTTGCGCCAATGCAGGAGACGGCCTTCACCGGGGCAAAAAGGTTGTCAAGGATGTACCGCCAGTGGCAGAACATGTCGAGAATAATGCCGCCGCCGTCTTCCTTGCGGTAATTCCACGAAGGGCGCTGCGGGGGAATGGTGTCACCTTCAAAAACCCAATAACCAAATTCGCCTCGAACCGTGAGAATGCGGCCGAAGAATCCCTGGTCGCGCAATCGATGGAGTTTCACCAGCCCCGGAAGCCAGAGCTTGTCCTGCACAACGCCGTTCTTGATCCCCGCCGATTCCGCCCGCCGGTAAAGTTGCAGGGCTTTTTGAAGCGTCTCGGCGACGGGCTTTTCGCAATAAACGTGCTTGCGAGCGGCGATGGCTTTGCTGACCGCCTCGAAGCGTTGGGGGGTGGTTTGAGCATCGAAATAAACCGAATATTCCGGATCGGCGAGGGCCGTATCGAGATGAGTCGAAAACGGCAAGCCGCCAAATTCGCGCGAGATCGCTTCCAGCTTGGCCTGATTCCTTCCCACCAGCAGGGGGCGCGGCACGATTCGCTCCGCGTCGCTAATTCTCACGCCGCCGTGTTTCATGATGGCGACAATCGAGCGGCGCAGGTGCTGGTTCAAACCCATGCGCCCCGTGACGCCGTTCAGGATGATTCCCACGGAATGAATTTTTGAATTTTCCATGTTCAGGCCTCCGGCTTTCCTGTGTGTTGGGGCTGTGCGCCGGCAGGAAGCAGCGGAGCCTCGGCACCCGCGACGATTTCCGCGAGATCAGCAATGATCACAGGACCAACTCCCTGATGAAAGAATGAGTTTCGAGACCCATCAAGATAACCCCGGAGTTTTTCGAAATCAAATCCAGGCGGATGCGAAGGCGCGGCGGTCGGGGGCGTCCTGCGCGATCTCGTCGGACTGGCCGGATTTGTTAAATCGCGGGAAAACGTGCAACCTGTCTGCGATAAGCAAACCAGCGGAGCTTTTTACTAGAGCACCGCGCCTGTTGATGCTAAACTGAACCCTGACTCGCAGAACCTGCCACATGGGGTTTCGGCCAGCGGACTAACTTTGAATTGGATGATTTAATCCACGCTTCGTGATCTTCTGCTGCAAAAAGGCAAGAAGTCAACCGGCTTGATCAATATTTCCCGGGGGGGTAGTGATGAAAGTCCTGCTCGCTTATCCAGAATTTCCCGACACGTTTTGGAGTTTCAAGCACGCTTTGCGTTTCCCGGGAAAGCGCTCGGCATATCCTCCCTTGGGATTGCTCACCGTTTCCGCACTACTGCCGCCGTCTTGGGAAAAGCGTCTGGTGGATTCCAACGTGCAGCGCCTGAAGGATTCCGACCTGCAGTGGGCTGACGTCGTCTTCTTTAGCGGGATGATTGTGCAGGGCAGCTCAATGAAGGAACAAATTGCTCGGGCTAAACGCCTTGGCAAAAGAACCGTGGTAGGTGGTCCGATCGCCAGCGCTCATGACCCTTCCATTTCACAGGCCGATCACATTGTGGAAGGTGAGGCGGAAGACGTGATTGGAGAACTCGCCGGGGATCTCGAGCGCGGCGCCGCCAAACCTCAGTATTCAAGCCCGCAAATGGTGGATGTCACGCGCACCCCTCTCCCCGACCTGCATTTGGCTTCAATGGGCCGCTACAGTTGCATGTCAATTCAATTTTCGCGCGGCTGCCCTTTCACCTGCGAATTTTGCGACATCATCGAAATCTATGGCCGCCGCCCACGCACCAAGACGCCGGACCAGGTGTGCGCCGAACTCGACCAGCTTTACCGCCTGGGCTGGCGAGGTTCTGTCTTCATGGTCGATGACAATTTCATCGGAAATAAGAAGAGCGTCAAAGCTCTGCTCCCTCGGCTTGTGGAGTGGATGCGCGAACACAAATTCCCCTTCACACTTTTTACGGAGGCCTCCCTGAATCTTGCGGAGGACGAGGAAATGCTGGAGTTAATGCGCGCGGCGCATTTCACTCGGGTTTTTCTCGGAATTGAAACTCCGGTGGCGGAGAGTTTGAAGGAAACCACCAAATTTCAAAACCTTCGCAAGGATCTGCTGGAAAGCGTGCGGCTGATTCAGGCTTATGGGATGGAAGTGATGGCAGGCTTTATCGTGGGATTCGACAATGACCCTCCGGACGTATTTGACCGGCAAATCGAGTTCATCCGGCAGGCAGCAATTCCGCTCTCGATGGTAGGCCTGTTGACCGCTCTGCCCAACACCCAGTTATGGCGGCGGCTCAAGGCGGAGGGCCGCCTGTTGAAATCCAGCCTGGGTAACAACACACTGGCGGATTTGAATTTCATCCCCCGCATGGACACCCAGGAACTTCTGGAAGGATATCGCCGCATTCTGCGGACCATCTACAACCCGCGCGAGTACTTCCAGCGCACCTCGGCGTTCCTCTCTCAATTGGGAAGCGGGTCGCGCTCACCGCTGGTGTTTTCGGACCTGGTTGCTCTCAGCCGCTCTCTGTGGCGGCAGGGCCTGCTGAGCAATTACCGCCAGGAATATTGGAAATTCCTCGTTCAATCACTGCGGCTGCACCGGCAACACTTCAGCAAGGCAGTAACGCTGGCAATCATGGGGCACCATTTCTTCGCCCTCACCAGCGCTACAGAAACCAATTGATCAATTGATATTGGAAATTTAATTGTGCCTGTCGGTGTGCTTCCAACCCGTGCAAGGTGGATAATCGAAAATAGCTAGCCCTTCTTGAGCTCTGCCAGCACCAGCCGGCCGCATTCCTTCAGGGTTTCAAACACTCCAACGCCTTTGAAGGCGATGGCTTCATACACCGGCTCATTTTTCTTCGTCAGTGCTTTCTTAAGGTCCTCCACCGGAAGGACATTCGGCAAGTCACGCTTGTTGAGCTGAAGAATGTAGGGAATCTTCATGAAGTCGTAATTGTGTTCGCGCAGGTTCTCGTTCAGGTTTTCGAGGGCTTCGATATTGGCGTCCATTCTTTCTTCCTGCGAGTCCGCTACAAATATGACGCCGTCGACGCCGCGAAGAATCAGCTTGCGGCTGGCGTCGTAAAAGACCTGCCCGGGGACGGTGTAGAGGTGGAACCGCGTCTTGAACCCGCGAATCGTGCCGAGATCGAGCGGGAGGAAATCGAAGAACAAAGTGCGGTCAGTTTCGGTGGCGAGAGAAATCATTTTTCCGCCGGATTTCGCCAGGGTCTGGTCGAAAATCCATTGGAGGTTGGTGGTCTTCCCACCCAAGCCTGCGCCGTAATATACAATTTTGCAGTTGATTTCCCGTGCAGCGAAGTTAATAAAACTCACGTGCTACGATCCCCTTCCCCAAAGTTTGAAGCCTTACCACTTCAAGGCATTCAAATTGCCGGCCGAATTGCCTCGCCACTTCTATGTGTTCTTTTCTTTTGGCGATTCCCAACGTCCATTGTATATAACACAGCGGCCCCCCACTGACAATACTACTGCCCCCGACGCACGGACTGTTGCATGCCCACAAATCATGGCCACGCCACTCGGCTTTGGCCACCCGCTGGAAAGTGTTATCTTAACTGGCCGGTGCGGCAGTTCGCAAGGATTGCACAAGGGTTGAGCTTTGCTATTACCTCCCGCCTAACTTATATTTGCTCAGTTCTAAACTCGGGAGGAGCCGAGGTGTATTGAAGGTAGGCCCATGCCCCGGCTCTCCCGGTCTTGTAAGCAACGACCCCCCTTCCGAGGGGCGGGTAGTGGCTAGGTCATTTGTGGTCCAAGCTGGGTACATGATGCCACAAACCAATAATGAGGTGCAAAAGTATTTCACTGGGTAATCGCCCGCTTCTTTTTGATACGCCAGATTTTGCGGTTTATGAGATCAGTTTGTCGGGATTACCCGTAACCAGACGCATGACTATAGTTTCCTTGGCGTTTAAATTATTCCAGGTTTCGGGCGGCAACGACCTTATTCTGGGGAGGACTTACTTGACTCGCCCGGAATAGCCCGCGAGCACAAAAGGGAATCGCGGCTGCTCCCGCGAAGCGGGAAAACCTGAATAGCGGCTATTCACCGTAGGCCCCTGCCGGGGCCATCGCCGCGAACAAAGCAGTCCAGGGGTGAGTCACGTAAGTTGTTTCCCTTATTCTTCTTTAATTTTCTCCTGTTTAACAACTTATCTCGCAATTCAATTTAAGCTGAATATAGGTGCGTTCACTTGCTCCGATTCCACAAATCTGAGAATATGGCACATTTGACCGCACGGTCATCATTCAACTATAGGGAGAACATCATGGCAAGCAATCTGAAGCACCGCAGTCACGTCATCACCGAGGGCCGCGACCGCGCCGGCGCTCGTTCCATGTTCAAGGCCATCGGCTTCACGGATGCCGACTTGGCCAAACCGCTGGTGGGCATCGCCAACACCTGGATTGAGACCATGCCCTGCAATTTCCACCTTCGGCAACTGGCGGAAAAGGTTAAAACGGGAGTGCGCGCGGCGGGCGGCACGCCTATGGAGCTGAATACCATCGCCATTTCCGATGGCGAAACAATGGGCACGGAGGGCATGAAGGCGTCATTGATCAGCCGCGAGGTGGTTGCGGACTCCATTGAGCTCGTGGGGCGCGGCCAGATGTTTGACGCCATGATTGCGCTGGTGGGCTGCGACAAAACCATTCCCGGCGGCGCCATGGCGCTGATCCGGCTGAATATTCCCAGCCTGCTGCTTTACGGAGGGCCAATCGCCGCTGGCCGCTTCCAGAACCGCGACGTCACCATTGGTGATGTCTATGAAGCCATCGGCGCCAATGCCGCCGGGTTGATGACCGATGCGGATCTGAAGGACCTGGAAGACCACGCGTGCCCGGGAGCCGGCGCCTGCGGCGGGCAATTCACGGCCAACACCATGTCTACGGTAATGGAATTCATCGGCCTTTCTCCCATGGGCATGAACAGCATCCCAGCCATCGACCCCAAGAAAGACGAAGCCGCCTATCAATGCGGCCAACTGGTGATGGACCTGCTGAAGCAGGGAACTTCGCCCCTCAATTTTCTCACCCGCAAGTCATTTGAGAATGCCATCGCCAGCGTGGCAGCGAGCGGCGGCTCAACCAACGCCGTTCTGCACCTGCTGGCCATGGCGCGCGAGGCCAACATCCCTCTGACCATCGAGGATTTCGACGCCATCAGCTCCCGCACCCCAATCATTGCGGACTTAAAGCCCGCGGGGCGCTTCATGGCCGTGGACGTGCACCGCGCCGGCGGCATTCCACTCATCGCCAAGAAGCTGCTCGACGCCGGCCTGCTCGACGGCTCGCAGAAAACCGTCACGGGCAAAACCATTGCCGAGGAAACCGCGCGCGTTAAAGAAACTCCCGGCCAGGAAGTGGTGCGGCCGGCCTCCAACCCGATTCGGAAAACCGGAGGGCTGGTGATTTTGAAAGGAAATCTCGCGCCCGAGGGCTGCGTCTTGAAAGTTGCCGGCCTCGAGCACACCAAGCACCGCGGTCCGGCGCGCGTCTTCGACTGCGAAGAGGATGCCATGCGCGCCACCACCAGCGGCAGCATCAAAGCCGGGGACGTGGTGGTGATTCGCTACGAAGGCCCGCGCGGAGGCCCCGGCATGCGCGAGATGCTGGACGTTACGGGAGCCTTGGTGGGCGCGGGTTTGGGCGAATCAGTGGCGCTGCTCACCGACGGGCGCTTCAGCGGCGCAACCCACGGCCTGATGGTCGGCCACGTCGCGCCGGAAGCTGCGCGCGGCGGACCGATTGCCGCCCTCAGGAACGGCGACACCGTGGTCTTCGACGTGGAAAAGCGAAAGCTGGAAATGGAAGTTCCCGACGCCGAGATCAAGGCGCGCATGGCCGCGTGGAAAGCTCCCGAACCGCGTTACAAGCGCGGCGTGTTTGCGAAAT
>JASHTZ010000611.1 GCA_030040295.1 Terriglobia bacterium
TGGCTTGCCGGGCTTTCTGGCGAGCGATGCTGTCCATCTGGGCGGTGCCAATGTTGCCAAAAGCCATCCCCATCTCATAAGCGACCGAAAGGAGGCCGATAACCAATATGATGGCGGCAACCATCACCTCGACCAGGGTGAAACCGCTCTCGTCGTGACCATGGCATGGAGCCACTGGACGCATAATCTGCCTCCTAATACCACTGAGTTCCGGTGTATCTATAGCCCTTAATACGCCCCGTCGAGCCGGTGATGGTGATGGCACGCGCGGTCTGGGGGTTCGCCGGGTTGGAGGAGTTCCCTATGGCGGCCATAAATATTGTGCCATTTATGTAAGCTCCCGAGGAGTTCACCACCGTGCCGTCGCCCTGGAAATTAATGGTGCAGGGCAACACTGCAGGGGAGCCGCAAGCCGAGTTATTAAAGCAAATTCCCGAAGAAGTGACGCAATAGTTCGTTGGAGAATTAAACTTGTCGGGGGTGTCGGGAACGCCAGTCAGGACCGTGTACGTCATGGTGTTCGGATCAAGCACAAAGGTGTTCAAGGTTGTCGTTCCGGTCACCGTCGGTGGAGTGGTGGTCACATTCACGGTCTGCTCCACGGTGGTCATGGTACCCGTGCTGGAAAACGTGACTTGAATGGTTCGCCGCAGGTCCACTGCCGTTTCCCGGGCTTGGCGGACTTGAGATTCCATGAGCTCCATCGCAGAATCGGCGCGGATCATTGGCATCTCGTTGAACCAGGCGACCAGCGCCATGGCTGTGACAATCCCGATGATGGCGATCACCAGCAACATTTCAACCATCGAAAAGCCCGCATCCGGGCGAGCTTTTGGGGTTTGTCGAAGAATTTTTGCTCGCAGTATCGACACGAATTCCCCTCTTTAAACGCGGTCCAAGGGGGAACTTCCCACCCCTAACCGGGTTTGTTTTCTTCCTAACTTTGAGAACAGAGCTTCGCCATTCAAGAAACACCTGCCCTATACCCAAAATTGAATCCCACCAGAGTCTTAGCGGGGTTTCCGGCGTGCCCACCCTTATGCCGAGAACACCCCCACTTTGACGACATTTATATCTTGAACGTACTATTTTGGCAAGAGTACTTTTGTACCAGGGGATTTGGACGGAATCGACCTTCGGGATTGTAGCGACGGTCTGCGACGGCCGTTTTGGCGCCCGTCCTGCGACCCAAAGTCCTCTTCGGGCGTCTGGCCGGAGAGCGCGCACCGCGGCAAAGAACCCGCCCTCCCGACGTCCGCGCGCACAATGTAAAGCACTCAAAATACCAGGGTTGTTGCGTTAACCCGGGCCGTGTGACTGAAGGATGCGGCAGATTTCACGTCCATATTTCTCCATAATTCGCAGCCCGATGCCGGGAACAGAAAGCATTTGGCTGGAATTGACGGGCCGCAGCTTCACCAGCCCGCTCATCGCTCGGTCGGTAAAAATGCGAAAGGCGGGAACACCCAGCCGCCGGGCTTCGGCCAGCCGCCAGGCCCGCAAAGCCTCTCCCAATTCGATTTCCGCCTCGGCGCCATCCGGGAGCGGCGTCTTCTTGCCCGAATTGGCCGCCGACGTGGGCGTTGAAACCAAGGAGGTCAGCGGCCGGCCGTAACCTTCAGACCGCTGGGACGCGGAGGCCCGGCCTTTTTTTCTGCGCTTTGGGGGAGGCAATACCGGCTCGCGATCCTTCACTACAAGCTCAAGGGGGGGTCGCCCGTCCAGCGCCCTTCCCTCCCGCGTCAATTGGGCAGTGCGATAGGGAATCTTTCGTCCTTCCTTGTCGAAAACCGCATCGTCCAGGTGCAAGAGTCCGGCACGCGCCATGCTTCCCAACAAATTCTCAAAATCATTGCGGCTCATCTCCTTTCGAGGAAATAAGTCGCCGTAAAGCCTGCCTGTGGACCGGGTGCCCGCGCCGTGCAATTCCGCCACCACGCGCAATGCGGCTGCCATTTCGGCCGCCGTCGCGGCGCGGAAGCGTTGCGCGTTACACTCCTTGGGCGAGCAGCTATCGCAAATTCCGCAGGGGGCTTCCCCATCGGCTGTGTCGCCGAAGTGGTGCACGACACTCACCATGCGGCACTGGTTGCTTTCCGCGTAGCGGATCATCAGCTCAATCTGCTCACGCTTGTGCTCCCCTTGCGCAAGGTAGGGCTCGCGCCAGGCATCGTGACCGCGGCTGACGTTTTCGGCAAAATCCATCACCGCCCCGCCGTGCGTCCACAACTTCTCCAACGCCTTGTCAAACACTTCGGGATCAATCAGCGATTGTTTCAGAAGCTCCCTCTTCTCCTGAGGCTCTGGGCGAAGCTTTTCAAAAATTTCATCCAGTACCCCGACATCCGGATAATCCTGTTCGATGAAGTAATCGTGCGTGCGGCGGTCCGCGTAGGAGTGCATGAGCAGAGCGCGGCTGGGCTTGCCGTCACGCCCGGCGCGGCCGATTTCCTGATAATAGGCCTCGATGCTGCCCGGCAAAGCTGTGTGAATTACCGTGCGGATATCCGGTTTGTCAATTCCCATGCCGAAAGCGATGGTGGCCACGGTTACATCCAGCTTGCCGGCCAGGAACTTTTCCTGGACTTGTTTGCGGCAATGCGCGTCCAGGCCGGCGTGATAAGCGGCCGCCGCATGCCAGGCGCTAAGCTCATCGGCCAGGGATTCCGCCTGCTTGCGCGTAGGAGTGTAAACGATCGCCGGACAACGCCCTGGGTCCGCAAGGAGCTCGCGGGTGAGCTG
>JASHTZ010000612.1 GCA_030040295.1 Terriglobia bacterium
GGCCAGGGTTTCGTGCGCCTCCTTGCTGATCGAGCCGAACGACATGGCGCCGGTGGCGAAGCGTTTTACGATTTCCGCCGCGGGTTCAACTTCTTCAATGGGAACGGGTGGCCCGGCGGGCTCGAAATCCAGCAGGCCGCGCAGCGTGTAGAGTTCGCGGCTCTGCCGGTTGGCAATCTCCACGTATTCCTGGAAGGTCTTGAGATTTGAATTCCGCACCGCGTGCTGAAGCTTGCTGATGGTCTGCGGATTCAGGATGTGGCGCTCGCCGCGCTCGCGATACTGATAGGCGCCGCCGATTTCGAGTTCCGTGTCGGATTCCTCCGGCGGCTGCACGGCGAATTTGTGGCGCATCAGCGCTTCCTGCGCCAGCACCTCCAGGCCCACGCCTTCGATGCGCGAGGAGGTACCCGTGAAGTATCGCTCCACCAGGGATTTGTTGAGGCCGACAGCCTCAAAAATCTGCGCGCCGCAGTAACTTTGCAGCGTGGAAATCCCCATTTTAGAGAGGACTTTCAGCAAGCCCTTATCCACGGCCTTAATATAGTTCTTCAGGACTTTCTGAAATGTGTATTCCGCCGGGAAATAACCCTTGGCGTGGAGGTTTTCGAGCGTTCCGATGGCCAGATAGGGGTTGATGGCGCTGGCGCCGTATCCCATCAGTAAGGCGTAGTGCATCACCTCGCGGGGCTCTCCCGTTTCCACAATCAACGCCGCCTGGTTGCGCGTGCGCTCCCGCACCAGGTGGTTGTGTACGGCGGAGAGCGCCAGCAGCGAGGGGATGGGCGCGTATTCCTCGTCCACACCGCGGTCGGAGAGAATCAGCAGCGTGTACCCGGACTTGATGGCCAGCGAGGCCCGCCGGCAAAGGCTCTCAATCGCCTCCTGCAAACGCTTTTCGCCGCCATCCACGCGGAAGAGCATGGGCAGCGTGGTGGCCAGGAAATCCCCCCAACTGACTCGCCGGAGTTTCTCGAGATTCCAATTGGTCACGATAGGATGCCGCTTGCGCAGCGTGTGGCAGAGCTGCGGCCGCTCATCCAGAATGTTGCCTTCGCACCCAATGTAATCGTAAAGCGACATCACCAGGTCTTCGCGAATCGGGTCGATGGCCGGGTTGGTGACCTGCGCGAACATCTGCTTGAAATAATTGAAGAGCAGTTGCGGCTTGTCGGAAAGGCAGGCGAGTGGAGTATCGACTCCCATGGAGCCCACCGGCTCCTCGCCCTGCGTGGCCATGGGAATCATGATGGTCTTCAGGTCCTCGTCCGTGTAGCCGAAGGCGCGCTGGCGCATCAGGATGGTGGAGTGGTCGGTGGACTGGACGCGCTGCGGGTCGGGCAGATGCTTCAGCGTTACCTGATTGTCCTTCAGCCACTGCGCGTAAGGCTGGCGCGCCGCCAGTTGCTTCTTGATCTCTTCGTCGGGAATGATGCGGCCTTCCACCGTATCCACCAGCAGCATGCGTCCGGGCTCAAGCCGGCCCTTGAAGCGTACGTCTTCGGGTTCGACGGGCAGCACACCCGCTTCCGAAGCCATGATCACCTGGCCGCGGCGCGTGACCAGGAATCGGCCGGGACGCAGGCCGTTGCGGTCGAGCTTGGCGCCGATGACGCGGCCGTCCGTGAACGCCACCGCCGCAGGACCGTCCCACGGCTCCATCAGCGAGGCGTGATACTCGTAAAACGCCTTGACGTCCTCGGGCATGGTCGGATCGTTCAGCCAGGCCTGCGGAATCAGCATCTCCAGCACGTGCGGCAGGCTGCGCCCGGCGAGGTAGAGAAGTTCCACGGCGTTGTCCAAATTGGCCGAATCGCTTCCCCCTGGCGCGATGATGGGTTCAAGCTTCTTGATGTCATCGCCGAACAGCGGCGAGGCCAGCACCGACGTGCGCGCCTGCATCCAGTTCACGTTCCCGCGCAGCGTGTTGATTTCGCCGTTGTGGCAAATGTAGCGATAAGGATGCGCAAGGTGCCACGTGGGAAAGGTGTTTGTCGAGAAACGCTGGTGGACCAGGCACAGGGCGCTGCGCGCCTGCGGGTTCGAAAGCTCTCCATAAAAATTGGCGATCTGCGGTGCGAGCAACAGGCCTTTGTAGACAATCGTCCGGCAGGAAAGCGAGGGAATGTAGAAGAACCCTTTCTCGCGCAGATCGGTTTGCGCAACTTCTCTTTCCGCCCGCTTGCGGATGACGTAGAGCTTACGCTCCAGCGCCATTTCGTCCATGCCGTAGGCGCGCTTGATAAAGACCTGCTCAATGTAAGGCTGCGTGCTGCGCGCCAGGCGGCCGATGGTGTTGGAGTTTACGGGGGTATCGCGCCAGCCTAACATGCACAGGCCTTCGTCGCGGACGATTTCCTCGAGTATGGCTTCGCACGACATACGCTCGCGGGGCTCGACGGGCAAGAACACCATGCCCACGCCGTACTCGCCGGGGGAGGGAAGCGGGAAACCGAGGCGCGAGCACTCGCCCTCAAAAAATTCGTGCGGGATCTGAATCAACACCCCCGCGCCGTCGCCCGTCTGCGGGTCGCACCCGCAGGCGCCGCGATGCGTCAGGTTGATGAGGATTTCAATCCCCTTCTGAATGATCTCGTGCGTGCGCTCGCCGGAAATGTTGGCGACGAAGCCGATTCCACAGGCGTCGTGTTCGAAGCGCGGATCGTAAAGGCCCTGTGCCTTCGGCAGACCGTGAATGGTAGATTCGTCGCTCATGTCAATTTCCCGGCTGGCTTGCACTCCGAGCCGGTTATGCCTAGACGTCTAGCCTCCAACGACGCCGCAGCCAACCCCTTATTTCTCAATCGGGTCTCCCCTGGGCGCTGTCAGGGTTCTATTGCCCGCCTCGTTCTGAATGAGGCGGAGTCCCCCATATTATTCATTGGCAATTATCCCCGGCCCGGTGGGGGGTGTTAAATCAATTGTTTTTATAGGGAGAATAAGTTTTGTGAATAGCCTCAGCCGCACCGATCTGCCTCGGACCCGCCCGCGAAAGCCAGTTTGCCTGTGATGGGCCTTCGGCAGGCTCCATTGGGAAGTGCCAACATTCAGCCACGTAGAGATGACGCCATCGTGGCATATGACGACATTTCGTCATTCACTAAGGCGCGGTCGCTGGCCTTAGGCTTTGTCCTTATTCATATCTGATTGATAATATTATATCTTAATTCTGATTGTGACCTTCAATGGATTGGCCCATGGCTTGCCATAACCGGACCAGTAGTTATGGGAGATTGCCATTATGCTCAGGATATCCACAGTGGACCAAGGTGACAAGGTCACGATTAAATTGGAGGGAAAAATCTCAGGGCCCTGGGTGGAGGAATTATCAAATTACTGGCAACGGTCAAAGAGTTCATATGGAGGGAAGAAAGTTACAGCGGACCTATCGTCGGTGACTTTCGTCGATCTCGCCGGGAAAAAACTGCTTTGCTCGATTTCCCGCGAGGGAGTACAACTAGCCGGTTCAGGTCTCGTGCCGAAAGCACTGATTGAAGAAATCTGCGCGGAAGGGGCCGGCCCGAAATCCTCGAATGAACATCACACCGCAAAACAAAAAACCGCTCACTTGATTGTACTGCTTGTGCTGGCTTTCTTTTCAGCCGCGTCGATGCGGGCGCAGGACGCCGCACCTTTGCGATTGACCCTGCGTGATGCCGTTGCAACCGCACTCAAGCAAAATCCGCAGGTGCAAATCGCCACGCTGAATTTCGCGGAGAGCGAGGAGGACAGGTCGATCGCGCGCTCGGCGCTGCTCCCGCAAGCTGGAATTGAGGTTCTTGACCACGCGACGCGGTTCAATCTTTATGCGGAATTTGGAGCAAATTTCCCGGCATTCCGGAGCACGCCGGGCCATTCCAGTTTTTCCAGGCGGGCCCAAGCGTGAGCATGCCGCTTCTCGACCTGACCTTGTGGCGGCGCTGGCAAGCGGCTCATCAGGGAGTGAGCGCCAGCCAGGCGGACGAGTCCGCGGTTCAAGAGCAGGTGGTGCTGCTCGTGGTCTCGCAATATTTATCAGGAATGCGCGCCGATGCCGCGGTGAAAGCGGCGCAATCTCGAGTGGACCTTGCGCAGGCGCTATACGACCAGGCCAATGATTTGCAAAAACACGGCGTGGGCACGGGGATTGATACTTTGCGGGCGAACGTGGAGCTGCAAAACGAGAAGCAACGTCTGCTGGAAGCGCAGACTCAACAGAAGGTTGCGCTTTACGGCCTGGCGCGTCTGCTGAATCTTGATCCGCATCGCGAAATTGAACTGGCGGATTCACCCGGATTCTACAAAACGCCGGACATCAATACCGCCCAGAGCATCGAGGATGCTTACGGGGCCCGGCCCGAAATGAAAACGCTTCTGGCGCGCGCGCGCGCGGCAGAGCTTGCCCGGCGCGGAGAAAGCGAGTCGCGCCTTCCCACCTTGAATTTCTACGGAACCTGGGGGGAACAGGGATTATCCGCCACCAGCGCGATTCCGGCCTACATTTATCAAGTCACTTTAGACGTCCCGCTCTTCACAGGGGGGCGGATTCGCGCCGGCATTGCCAAGGACGATCTGGAGATTAAGAAGCTGGATGCGCAGGAAGCCGACCTTCGCAGCCTGATTGCCTTGGAAGTAAAAACCTCGGAGGCTCAGCTTGACGCGGCGCGGCATGAAGTGGACGTGGCCAACCTGGGAGTGAATCTTGCGCACGAGGAAGTCGCCCAGGCGCGCGACCGCTTCCAGGCGGGCGTGGCCAACAACATTGAGGTTGTGAGCGCGCAAGATGCCCTGGCCCGCGCCAATGACAATCAAATTGAGGCGCTCTACCGTTACAACCAATCTCGAGCGGATTTTTCGCGAGCGGTCGGCCAAATCGAATATCTTTACTCCAAATAACCTGCCCGCGCCGGCGGATGGAAGCCGGGGTGGCGTTACAAGTCAAACAGATAAAGGTGCTTACTATGCCGAGTACAGATCCAAACCTTGATGAGCTGGAAAAAGAACTCAGTAACGAATTGCCGCAAACTCTCCCCGAAGAGGGAAAGGCTCCTTCCCGCTGGGCCGACCCCAAGGTTCGGGGGGCGGTGGGGGCCGCCGGAGCAGCGCTGGCCGTCGCCGTGGTGAGTTTGCTGGCCTACTATCACAACCGCGTTTCCACTGACGACGCGCAAGTGGACGGGCACGTGGTGCCGATCGCCAGCAAGATTTATGGAACCGTGGCGGACGTGCTGATTAAAGACAATCAGCCAGTCAAAGCCGGACAGGTTCTGATCCGCATCGACCCGCGCGATTACCAAGCCCGAGTGGACCAAGCGAAGGCCGCGCTGGCCCTCTCCGAGGCGCAAGCCCGCGCCGCGGGCGTGGGAATCCCCCTGACACAGGAGACCACGGACAGCAGCACCTCCGGCGCGGACGCCGAGCTCGCCTCCGCCCAGGCCAATTACGACAAGGCCCGGTTCACCTACGAGAGAGACTCCACGGCAGACCTGGAATACGCTCGCGACAACGTGGCGGCCTTGCAGGCGGATGACGATCGCGCCCAGGCGGACCTGGCGCGCATGAAGCCTTTGGTGGAAAAGGGAGAAATTTCGCAGCAGCAATACGACTCGTATCTGGCCGCCGCGCGCGTGGCTGACAGCCAATTGAAAGCCGCAAACGAAAAACTCATTTCCGCGCAGAAGGGCGCGGACATCGCGCGCCAGTCCATGCTGGCGGCGAAGGCGCAGGTGGACCAGGCGCGAGCCCAGGTGGCGCAGGCGATGGCGAACCACAAGCAGGTGACCATTCACGAAGCGGATCAAGCTTCGGCCGAAGCTGCCGTGGCCAAGGCCCGCGCGGATGTTGAAGCCGCGGAGCTGGATTTAAGCTACGCGACCATTGTTGCTCCCAGCGACGGCGTGGTGACAAGAAAGTCGGTGGAGGTCGGCCAAATCATCCAGCCCGGCCAGGGGCTTTTCACGGTGATTCCTTTGAATGACGTCTGGGTGACGGCGAATTTCAAGGAGACGCAGCTTGCCAAGGTTCGCCCCGGCCAGAAAGCGGAGATTGACGTTGACATGTACGGGCAGACCGTCACCGGCTACGTGGACTCCATCGCCAGCGCCACGGGCGCGCGGCTCAGCCTGCTGCCGCCCGAAAACGCCACCGGAAACTACGTGAAAGTGGTGCAGAGAATCCCGGTGAAAATTCTGCTGGACCCCGCATCGTCCAATAAAGCAATTCTGCGCCCCGGAATGAACGTGGAGGCTACGATCATTACAAAGTAAGAATCCCGAGTTCCTCCATGAATGGTCAATCGACAAAAAAATGGGAAGATGCGGCGACGAGCCCGTGGCTGATCGCCCTCACGGTGATGCTGGCCACGTTCCTGGAAGTCTTGGACACCAGCGTCGCCAACGTGTCTCTGCCGCACATCGCCGGCGACCTTTCCGCGGGAGTGGATGAAAGCACCTGGGTACTGACCTCCTACCTGGTTTCGAATGCCATCATTCTGCCGCTCACCGGTTGGCTGTCCTCACTCTTCGGCCGCAAGCGCTTCTTCATCGTTTGCGTCGGCATTTTCACATTCTGTTCCTTCCTCTGCGGAATCGCTCCCAGCCTGGGCCTGCTGGTTCTGTTTCGCGTCTTGCAGGGCGCGGGCGGCGGAGCGCTTCAGCCGATTTCGCAGGCGATTCTGGTGGAGAGCTTTCCCAAGGAAAAACACGGCATGGCCATGGCGATTTACGGAATGGGAGTGGTGGTGGCGCCCATCATCGGCCCGACTCTGGGCGGATGGATTACTGACAACTATTCCTGGCGCTGGATTTTCTTCATCAACATTCCAGTGGGTGTGATCTCCATCATCATGACCGCGCTTCTGATTTTTGACCCGCCCTATCTGATTCGCAAAAATCTGCGCACTTTGAAAATCGATTACATTGGCCTCGGCCTGCTGAGCGTGGGGCTGGGCTTTATGCAAGTCGTGCTCGACAAGGGTGAGCGCGAGGATTGGTTCGGCTCAAATTTCATCATCGCCTGCGCCATCATCGGCGGCATTGGGTTGATTGGCGGATTCATTTGGGAGCTTACGCGCGAAGACCCGGTGGTGGACTTCCGCATGTTGAAAGACCGGAACTTCATGCTGGCTTCGTTCACCATGTTTATGATGGGGTTTGTGCTCTACGGCACCACCGTGCTGCTGCCCCTGATGCTGCAAACGCTGATGGGTTACACGGCCTTGTGGGCGGGGTTGGTGCTCTCGCCGGGAAGCCTGTTCACCCTGATTGCCCTGCCGTTTGTGGGCCGATTGATGCAAAAATTTGAGGCGCGGTGGCTCGTGGCGTTCGGGCTTTTCATGACCGGCCTCTCGCTGCTGCACATGTCGGGCTTCAATCTGCAACTCGACTTCTGGACGGCCGTGCGCGCCTGGACGTTCTCCCGCATCGGAATGGCGTTCCTATTCATTCCCATCAACGTGATGGCTTTTTATTTCATTCCCAAGGAAAAGATGAACAACGCCACGGGAATCATCAACCTGGCGCGGAACATGGGCGGCAGCGTGGGAATTGCCAACGTGGCCACGCTGCTCGCCCGCCGAGCCCAGGTGCACCAGGCCATGCTGGTGGCGCATCTCACTCCCTACGACCTGCCCTTCCGCAACGCCCTGCAGGGAGCGCAGCAAGCTTTGACCATGCAGGGTTCTACACCTGTGCTCGCGCACGTGCAGGCGCAGGGAATGATTTATGGAAATCTGGTCCGGCAAGCCAATATGCTGGCATACGTGGATGCCTACTGGCTGCTCGGCTGGACCTTCATCGCCATGATCCCGCTGATGTTCTTCATGAAAAGCGTCAAGCCACGGCCGGGGGCATCCGTGGCGGCGCATTGAGACCCAGTTCTAGTAACGGTTCCATGTGGATATTGAACCATTGGATCTGATAGCGCGTAACTGAAAATAGGCACCTCGGAATAACGAGTCCCTAAAATAATGTGCACGAGATTTTACGCCAGACTGTCCATCGGTGATGCGGAACCACGGACTAAACATTATCGTGGTCTTCCTCCAGAATTGACCGAGAGCATAGACACCCGGCAACCGATGGGGCGTGCTTTTTTTTGATTATCGACCCGAAGGCAGATGGCGTTTTTCTTTACCGATTCGGCCCCGAAGGTAAATGCGCAGGTGATACCTGGCACAAGACAATCTCCGAGGCGATGGATCAAGCGGTC
>JASHTZ010000613.1 GCA_030040295.1 Terriglobia bacterium
GGATGGGCTGATTATTACAGCACGGCCTTGCTGCGGGCATTCTCCCATCTGCGGGTTCCCAAGAAAGCTCTGATTGGGCCATGGGCTCACTTCTGGCCCGAGAACGCGCTTCCGGGCCCGAGGATTGACGCGCGTGGGTTGTACCTCAGGTGGTTTGATCAATGGCTTAAAGGAACTGAAACTGGAATCATGAGCGAGCCGCCCATCACTCTCTTTGTCACTCAATATCAGCCTCCCGCTCCCGTTTATATTGAAACGAAAGGTTTTTGGCGCCAGGAAAATGAATGGCCGCTGGCTCGGGCCGAATCCACTCCGATGTATTTGCGAGCGGAAGGCAAGTTAAGTGAGGAGCCAAACACAAACCCCAATGACGAGCACGATGAGTACACCTACGACCCAACGGTCGGCGTGATGGATGGCATGTATGGGCGCGGGGCTACCGTGCCTTGGGTCTGGGCAATGCCCCTCGATCAGCGGCTCGACGAAGCTAAATCTCTTACTTATACAAGCCCTCCTTTGAAAAAGGATACGGAGGTGACGGGCGAGCCAAAGGCCGACCTCTTTGTCTCATCTTCGGCAGAGGTTGCCTACTTTGTGGCCAAGGTCTGCGATGTTTCACCAGACGGTGTTTCCAAGCTGGTCACGTACGCCGGTCTGAATGCGACACACCGCACGTCGGACGTCAACCCAGAACCGTTGAAACCCGGTGAGGTCTATGAGTTGAAAATTGACCTGGAGTATCTTGCGTACGTTTTTCCTGCCGGCCATCGCATCCGTGTCGACATCGCCAGCGCAGACTTCCAGAACGCCTGGCCGGTCTCCATGCCCGCGGTGAACTCGATTTACCATAGCAGCCGATATCCATCGCGAGTCGTCCTACCCATCACACCGGAGCAGAATCCCAAGCTTCCTCCGCCTCAACTCCCCCCTTCGCCGAACTCCCTGCCGAAGCTTCAGACAATTCGTAAACCGGACTATGGGGTTACCTACAACCTCATCGATCAGACGGCAATGGTGAGCGTAAAGAGTGGAACTTCCCAGGAGACCTTTACGGTTTCGAAAAACGATCCTGCGGTGGCTCTTGCCGTTGGAAACCAGGAATTCGACTACAACGACCATGGGCTAGTGGTCAAGCTGCATGTCCACGCCGTCACCAGCAGCGATGCAACCACCTTTCGTCACCTGGAAGAGTTGGACATCACTCTCGACGATAAACCATACTTTCATAAGAATTGGACCATCGCAGTTCCCCGGTTGTTCAACTGAAATCGTGTGAGGAGTGGCACGAGGAGTTCACGGCAGGTAACGTGGAAAAGCGGAACGGGTAAAGCAAAGAAACCCCGTTGGTGGGCTTCTTTATTGATTGCGGCCGGGGTCATCTGGCGCATAGAGGTCCAGTTTCATTCTTTGCGCAGCTCGCGCATTCCTCCAGGATGTCGCTTTCCTATTCATTTTTTTGACTCAGCCCTCAACCCTGTACACGCAGTTCGTGCGCCCATTTTCGCCGTCTACCTAGGCGATCAACGTAGCGGTGGGACAATTCTATCTGCACACTGAATGAAATGGGCCCTTTTTGTCACGTAACATGCGTCAAGGCTTGACCGAATAGATTTAAGGATGATATTCAATCGCATTGTAGCGACAGCAAAAACGCAAACGGTCAGAAAAGGTTCGATTACCGAAGACACCGAGGCTCTCGGCAAGCCCTGTCGCACGGGTTCAGGGGCACGGAAAAGGCGAGGATGAAATTTGCTCGTATGTCCTGATCCCCCGGTCGTCGGGAGGTCGTAGGCTGGCGCAGCCCTTTCTTGGGTCCACGCCAGTGTTCGAAGTTGAAGAACTAAGGGAGACTCCGGTTGCTGCCCGGCGTAGTAGCCAAATAGAACACCTTGCTTTTTGGACAAACGATTCTACGCAATCATCCAAACGCTACCGCCTATCTCGACGAGGCAACGGCCCAGGACTGGAACTGGGCAACCTCGCATCCGGATCGAGTTTGAAAACTCATATCATCCCACGCTCTAAAGCGCTTCAAAGCGTATGAAACCGTCGAAGCACCTCCGCTGGTGGATTGTCTGGACGTTGTTTTGCTCTACCGTCATTAACTATGTCAACCGCCAGACTCTCTCTGTGCTTGCTCCTGTCATAATGCGGCAGTTCCAAATGACGCACCAAGACTATTCGTATATAGTTTCAGCCTTCCAAATTTCCTACGCGGTGATGTGGTTGATCGGAGGTGTGATCATTGACATCGTCGGTGCGCGCCTGGGTCTGACACTCGCCATGATCTGGTGGTCACTTTCAAGCATACTTCACGCGTTTGCCCGTTCGGCTTTCTCTCTGGCCATATTTCGCTCGATGCTGGGCATGGGGGAAGGGTTCAATTGGCCAGCGGCTAGCAAAGCCGTAGCCGAATGGTTTCCGGCGGAAGAACGCGGGCTTGCAGTGGGTATTTTCGACAGTGGTTCGAGCATTGGAGCCGTAGCCGCTCCGCCGTTTGTGGTTGGTATCGCTTCTGTTTTGGGATGGCGGTACGCATTTGTGGCATCCGGTTGTCTGGGCCTTGTCTGGCTGCTTTTGTGGTTGCGCATATACCACCCTTTCGATTGTCATCCGCGGTTGAGCACGGAAGAGCGCCGACTGATCGAGGAGCGGTGAGGAACTCCAAACATTTCGAAGCTCAAAGGTGCACGGCACTGGCTTAGCCTGCTGAAGGAAAGGAATACTTGGGGCATCGTACTAGGGAAATCTCTCACCGATCCTGTCTGGTGGTTTTACGTTTTCTGGCTTCCAACCTACCTAAGCGAAGTCCGTGGTTTCACCCTTGCAGCCATCGGCGCTTTTGCGTGGATTCCCTTTCTCGCCGCCGACCTCGGAAACCTGTCGGGGGGCGTACTCACCGGAGTTCTGATCAAGCATGGAATCCCTGTGGTTCGGTCGCGGAAGTGGGTTTGCGTGCTAAGCTCACTCCCCATGATTGCAGGCATTCCCGCCGCGATGACTCACAATATCGTAGTAGCGATGGCGCTGATCAGCCTAGCCACCTGGGGTTACTCAAGCTGGTCGACCATGGGGCTCACTTTTCCTTCGGACGTATTCGCCCAAGATATTGTTGCCTCGGTGACAGGTCTCAGCGGTCTAGGCTCAGGCTTGGTCAGTACTCTCTTCACACTCTTCATAGGCTTTATTGTGGACAGATTTTCCTATCTCCCCGTGTTTATTGTCACCGGTACGATTCCGTTGCTCGCTACGCTGGCGGTTCTGGTTCTGGTGCAGAACCCAGATGAGGCGAGAAAAACTTAAGACGACAAGAACCAATGAAAGCAGCAGGGACGGCAGGAAATCTAGGACAAGCACGGCCAGCCACGCGTAGACTCGTCATTGTCATCGATCTGACGATAGCGCATGTCAGCGATATACAAAGCAGAGGTTTACGACGTGCTAATTGTCGGCGAAGGAGGAGATGACGCGATGGATGCACCCATTCGTGTGGGTATTGCCGGTGCAAGGTTTGCGGCTGACTTCCATTGGAAGGGCTATCAGAAAGTCTTCGGTAAGCCGGTTGAAGTGGTGGGAGTCACTTCGGCATCGCCGCAGTCGCGCGAGAACTTTGGCCGTGAGCACGGTGTGCGGGTGTTCGATTCATGTGCGGCGCTATGCGAGGTTGTCGACGTGATCGATATATGTGCACCCGGATCAGTCCACGAAAAGCTCGCGGTGGAGGCCCTCCGCCGCGGCAAACACGTAATCATTGAAAAACCGTTCACGGGATACTATGGAGCTGGCCAAGAACAGTTTCGTGGAAACGCATTTCCGAAGGAAATTATGCTACGTGAGGCGTTGGCAAGTTGCGACCGCATTCTTGCCGCAGCCGCGGAGGCGCATAAGATCGTCTGTTACGGCGAAAACTGGGTTTACGCGCCTGCCATTCAGAAGGAGCGAGAGATTTTGGTGAAGAGTGGCGGGCAGATCCTTTGGATCGTTGGTGAAGAATCCCATAGCGGGTCTCACTCGCGCTACTACGGAACGTGGAGGTTTTCCGGAGGCGGGTCGCTTGTCGGAAAGGCATGCCATCCCCTGTCTGCGGCATTGAGCCTCAAACGATCGGAAGGGGAAGCAAGGGAAGGCCAGCCTGTCCGCCCGGCAACCGTCAGCGCACGCACGCACGAAATCACCCGGCTTGAGAGCTTTCGCGATGCGGGTTTCCTTCGCACTGAGTATGAAGATGTCGAGGACTACAGCCAGGCACATGTCACGTTTGAAGATGGAACGGTCGCGGACATCTTTGCTTCCGAGCTCGTCCTCGGCGGAGTGCATAACTGGTTGGAAGTTTTTGCCAATAACCACCGCACTAGGTGCAACCTGAATCCGGTTAACGCACTCGAAACTTACAATCCCCGGGAAGATATTCTAAATGATGTCTATGTTGCCGAAAAAATCGGGACCAAGCAGGGCTGGAGCCACCCGGCTCCAGACGAGGACTGGCAGCACGGATATCCCCAAGAATTCCAGGATTTCATCGAATCCATCCGTGAGGGTCGTGAGCCGCTCGCTAATGGTGAGCTTGCCCGCGATACGGTTGCCACGCTCTACAGTGCTTACGTATCGGCTGAAAGGGGCGGAGCAGAAGTGGAAATACCAGAGCCACAATGTGGCACGGGGTTCCAATGAGGAAAGTTGAGGGCTGACGGCCGATCGCACAGTTTAAATAAGAATCAAAATCATAACAAACTTACCGGAGTCGAAAAATGAGATCATCGATCCCCCGACGGCAGTTTATTCGAACTATCGCAGCCGCAGCCTTGGCTGGGCCACAGTTGACCACAGCCGCATCGGGCGCAGCGAACAACGGCGCAGGCAGTTCAACGCAGACACCCCGGCTTCTATTAGGTTGTTGTGCTTATTCATTCAGGAAATACCTGGCAAGTGGCAGTATGAGTATGGAGGATTTTATACTGAAGGGGGTCGAATTAAAACTCGGCGGAGTTGACATGACGGTGTACTGGATGAAATCGACGACTACCGATTACCTCACCGGGCTCCGCCACCTTGCTTTCAAGAATGGGATGCCATTCTCCGGGGCGGCTTGCAGAGTTCACATGGTCGAAGCCGATAAAGCAAAGCGCGCCGATGCGCTGAACGAAATCAAGAATTGGGTGGAAGTTACAGATATTCTCGGAGCTTCGCACCTACGCATTTTTGCTGGAAAATTGCCCGCGGCTTCCACTCTCGCTCAAGGCATTGACTGGACAGTTGAGGTCATGAAACCTGCCTGTGATTACGCGGGCCAGCGTGGCATCACTCTCGGAATTGAAGATGACATAGGAATCACCCAGAGGGCCGACGTCATGCTTGAGATTCTGCGTCGCGTCGATTCACCTTTTGTGGGCATAAACCTCGACGTTTCCAATTTCATCGCTGATTCTGACGAAGACCAGTACAAGCAGATCGAAGCCTGCGTACCGTATGCGACGCACGCACACATCCGCGATCGCTTCACGCAGAACCATCACACTATCGACCTCGATCGAATATGGCGGATCTTCGCGAAGGGCGGATACAGAGGATATATGTCCGCAGAGTATGTAGGGGATGAAGACCCCATGACTGGGGTCTCGAAGCTGATTGATCAAATGAGATCGCTATCCCGGAAATACTCCTCCGTGTAGCCCGAATTCATGCTCGATTCCCGAGTCTGTTCGCCCAATAAGTACGTGCGGTGGTGTAAGGCCTGCTGAAACCCCGGCATTGGCGGACAGCCCAGCACGTCCTGTCTCGAACGATAGGACCCTTGGTCTGGAATCCTTGCCGCTGCCGGTCGTTCGGCCCATCGCCACCCCATTCGCCGCCCTGTGACAGGTGCCGCGATGCCGCTCAGGACCCCCCAAAGCTTTTAGAAAAATGAATCCGGCGCCAGTAGGTCAGTACCCAGTCGTCCGAGATTCTTCGCGCGTATACCAGGCACTAAATCCACTGAGGTTCATCCCAAAGGAGAAGTTCTTGTCCAAGACCCAAAATTCGGGCATTGCTGTATACTGCGAAGCCCCATGCTGCGTCTTCAACTGGCAGACCACCGACAATCAATATAAAGCGTTGACGCTCATTCGTCCGGCCCGGTTTCTTTCCACACGCGATCTCCCCTAGGTCGGCCAAGCCGGAGGCTTCCATTTTGCCAATGTCACAAAGGCGAAACACCGCATGCCCCGGAAACCCAAGGCGTTTTGCCGCTTCTTCTTCAGGAATCCTGTCTTCTTCTTCTTTCCATGCCCTATGCATCTTGATATCATCGAATATAATCTGCGATGACAAAAATAATTCGTCAGGAATATTAGCCGTGCCCTGCGAAACGATGTAAGCGTTCGATTTGAACCATTCTTTCTTGAAAACTGGCGCGATCGTGCCAGCAGTTGCAATGGTGATAACATCAGCCGCGCGAACAGCTTCTTCCACACACGACGCAACATTGAACTCGAAACACAATTCCTTGCTCATCTGTGTGCAGAAACTTTCTGATTTGGACCGGACCAGATCGTAAACAATCGCTTTTTCAAGTCCAGGCAGTGCTGCATTCATGCAGGAGATAGTGGCTCGACCGATTACGCCGGCGCCGATCACTGCAATCGTCTTGGCGTTTTTGCTAGCGAGGTATTTCGCACCTACCGCGGGGACCGCCCCCGTTCTCATCGCACTAAGCAGGTTAGCTGACATCAGAGCGATAGGTTCACCGGTTTCGACGTCGTTAAGGATGACGAGCAGCACCGACCTCGGAAGGCCACGTTTAGGATTTTCGATGTTAGATCCGTACCACTTCGCGGCACAGATGTTAAACTTACCGCCCAGGTACGCGATCATGGCCATGAAACGGCGATCTGGCCCGGCTACGGGCATACGTGGAAAGCGCTTCTCCACGGGAAAGTAGATTCGTTGGCCATGTTCATGCTCGTTAAGTCCGCCCATCAAGTAGTCACCTTCTCCCACCACTTTGAACATATCATCGATGGTCTCGACACACTGCTTGCCGTCAAGGACTCCAGCATTCACCATGTCTTGTTCGCCCAGATATAGAAAACTTGTCCTGTTTTTCGACAATGCAGAACGTCCTTTCCCAAGCCAACGGGAGGGTCAGCAGCCAGGTATTATTGCTTTGTGATATATAGCGAACCAAAAACGTCCGCCGTGGCCCGATAGCCGGGGTGAATAACCACAGTCGAGTCAAATTCCTCAACGATGGCAGGCCCGTTCAGCACAGCTTCGGCCGAGAGTCGATAGCGATCGTAAATGCTGGTCTCGATGTACCCTTCTTCGGCGCGGAAACACACGTCGCGGCAGCGTTTTAGGGCCGAATTCCCATTCGACTTTGCGGATATACGTTTCTGACGGGGCTTAGGAATATGGCCATGGGCAGTCACGCGGAGATTGACGATTTCGACGGGCTCGCCTGGAGCACTGTGGCCATAAGCTTGTTCGTGGGCTCTGTGGAAAGCCTCACTGAGGGAATCCATTATGGCTGCGGTTAGGATTCCGGAGGGAACGGCCAGCTTGAGCTCGAATGATTGTCCGGCGTACCGGAGATCTATTTCCCGCTGGAACGATTGTCGTTCGCTCGGAATTCCCTCCTGTAACAGCAGTTGACGGCCTTGACTTTCGAATTCTGCGAAGGCATCCATAAGCTCTTCCAAATTCGCCTCCGGCAAACGATGCAAGTACGTGCGCGAGAAGTAGTGCTTGGTGTCGGCCAGCAGTAGCCCAAGTGCCGAGCTGACGCCGGGGCTCAGAGGAATGATCACCTTGGGAAGGTCAAATTCCGCAGCGAGTGCATTAGCATGCAGAGGGCCGGCGCCCCCAAATGCCACCAGAGCGAAATCGCGGGGGTCAAACCCCCGCTTCACCGAGATGAGCCGAAGTGCCTCAATCATGTTCGAATTGGCGATTTCGACAACTCCCAAGGCGGCAGCCGTCACCGAGATATTCAATGGCTCCGCGATTTTCTGTTCGATGGCCCGCAGAGCAGCGACAGTCGAAAGCTTCATCTTGCCCCCGAGAAAATAATCGGGATCAATCCGGCCCAACACCAAATTCGCATCAGTCAAAGTCGGGAGCACTCCCCCGCGACAATAGCAAGCCGGCCCGGGCTCGGCGCCAGCGCTATGCGGACCGACGCGCAACGCGCCGCCCGAATCCACCCATCCAATACTTCCGCCCCCAGCACCGATTTCGACCAGGTCAATGACGCTGCTCTTGATGGGGTAGCCTGTCGCCTTGGCGTGCGACGTCGGCCCGGTCGCCTTCGCGCCCACCTCGAATTCATTCGATATCTTCGGCGTGCCATCTTGGATGAGTCCAACCTTGGCGGTAGTTCCACCGATATCGAGCGAGATAACGTTTGGGGAGCCGGATACGATTCCGATATAAGCCGCGGCTATCACGCCTGCGGCGGGGCCAGACTCCACCAAATGAACAGGTTTCCGGCGCGCGACCTCCGAGGTACAGATGCCGCCGTTCGACTGCATGACGCAGAGATGCCCCGCGAAGCTCAGGCCTTTCAGTCTCCCCTCCATACGCTCAAGATAATTCGAGACTATCGGCGCGATGGCGGCGTTTACAATTGTTGTGCTGGCGCGGAAATACTCCCGAAACTCGGGGCACACTTCGGAAGACATTGTAAGAAAGGTCCCCGGCAGTTCTTGCTTTAGAATATCCGCCGCGGCTTTCTCATGGCAGGGATTCAGGTAGGAATGCAAAAAGCAGATTGCGACGGCTTCGACACCCTCCTGTCGGAAGCGGCGGGCTGCTTGGCGAACGCTTTCCTGATCCAGTGGGACCAAGATGCGTCCCTCTGCATCGACCCGCTCCGTGGCTTCAAGGCATAACTGCCGAGGAACAAGCGGACGTGGCTTCTCAAACTGGAGGTTATAGGGTTCGGGCTTGATCTGACGCGCGATTTCCAGGATATCGCGAAAGCCGTGGGTCGTAAGCAGGCCACACGGGACGGTTTTCCCCTCAATAATGCAGTTCGTCGCAACCGTGGTTCCATGAGCCAAGAAGGTGACGCCTTCAGCTTGGGTGCCCACGGTATGCAGCGCCTGGGAGATGACTTGATGAAGGCTTATCGAAGGGTCCGAGGGCGTCGAAGAAACCTTGTCGATCAGAATATCTCCAGTTTCCTCGTCCATGACAACGGCATCCGTAAATGTACCACCCGTGTCCACCCCCAAGCGCAGTTTATTCTGGGACACGAGGGCTCCTTAATCTGGCCGTTTCTTCGACGATTACTTTGCCGGAATCCATGTCGATCGCAACTCGATAGATTTCGCGCGCCCGATCGAGTGAAACTTTGCCCTCGACAACATCCTTAAGGACTAGGGCAGGATCACGTTCAGAGGGGGGGCCGTAACCTCCCCCGCCGCATGTCTGCATACTGACGTAACTGCCATGCGGAACAGTAAATGTCGTCTTCGACCTGAGCGGCTGCTCGCCGTTTTGGGAGTCACCGCGGCCATAGTAGGCGAGCCCGCCCGCTAGCCCTCCAAAGAGGCCCGGTGCAGGGACCTTGAGGCGATCTGCCAGGATCGAAAACGTGGGTTCGTGGCCGGGAAACAGATAATCGCGGCGAAGTCCCAAGCCTCCACGGAATTTCCCCGGCCCCTCCGAATCGGCGACCAACTCATAGCGCAGGATACGGACCGGATAATTCAATTCGACATCTTCAACGGGCGCGTTTTCGGTGTTCTGGGAGTATGCCTGAACCGCATCGGGCCCATCCTTGCCCAGCCTGCCGCCGTAGCCTCCCGCAAGGCACTCGAGAAAGCAATAATAATGGTCGCGCTGCGGGCGCGGGTCAAAGCCGCCAAACCCCGCGTGGCACATCATCGATTTTCCCCCTGCGCAAACTTTGTCGGGCAAGGCTGGCGCTAAGGCTTGGAGGAAGATGTCCACCCAACGGACTGATACCTCCCACCCTCCCACAACCGCCGCCGGATGTAATGCGTTGGCCACGGTTCCCTCTGGGGCCACCAAATTGATGGCATCATAAAAGCCGGCATTGACCGGCAGGTCCGGGTCCACCAAACAACGCAAAACGTATGCGCAGGAGGAGAACGTTTGGGATAAAGTCGAGTTCATCGGACCACTCCCTTGTCCGCTCGTCCCGGTGAGGTCGAACAGAGCCTTGCCCTGATCGATGGTAAGCCTGCCGCATAAGCGGATCGGCTCATCTGTGACGCCGTCGTCATCGAGAAAGCCCTCCGACTGGAATGTCCCTTGGGGTAGCTTGGCGATTTCCTGCCAGGTCCGCCGTTCCGTGTAATCGAGCAATTCGTCGATGTAATGGTTAAGAGCCTCCGAGCCGTACTTGCTGGCTAAACTTTCCAAGCGTCGGTGCCCTAGCTTATTAGCGGCAACCTGTGCGCGCAGGTCACCAGCGGTTTCGCGCTTAGCCCGCACATTGGCCATAAAAAAACGAAACACGTCATCGTCGAGAGCGCCGCCTTTCACCAGCTTGACGGCAGGAACGGTCAGGCCCTCCTGGTAAGTTTCACGAAACGCGCCGATGCTGGCGGGAGCGCCGCCGCCCACGTCCACATGGTGGGCCAGACTCGCCAGATAGCCGAAGAGTTCAGAGCCGCAGTAAACGGGGGAAATCAGCGTAACGTCGTTCAAGTGAACGCCCCCAAGAAATGGGTCGTTACTGAGAATACCGTCGCCGGGGCCGAGCTTTTCTAGGCCATAGCGCTTTACGACGATCGGTACCATCCGTGCCAGCCCGCCGAGATGGATCGGCTGAGTGAAAGCCTGGGCCACCGCGCGCAGCTTTCGATCAAAGAAAATGCACGAGAAATCCCCACGAGTTTTAATGTTGCTGGAGTAAGAAGATCTTTGTAACGCAACCCCCATCTCGTCGACGGCGGAAATCAGAGAATTTCGAATCACTTCAAATCGGATTGGGTCGACGCGTA
The DNA here is from genome assembly GCA_030040295.1 of Terriglobia bacterium. Taxonomy (GTDB): domain Bacteria; phylum Acidobacteriota; class Terriglobia; order UBA7540; family UBA7540; genus Bog-366. The sequence goes on from JASHTZ010000613.1 coordinate 10,956, forward strand.
GCCTGGTGGGCGACGGTGCGACGACGTTTGTGACCACGAGAAATGCCCCCTAAGCGATATACAAGAAGTATCACGTCGAGCGAAAAGGGTGTCAAGAATCGAAAGTTAATTCACTGGCACTTATTCGACTGTTGAATAATGAATTTCCGCCGCAACCTCAAACACGCAGCTCCGCTTCGGTGGGATAATATTCTGGTAAGTTATCGGAAGTGAGCACGACATGATTCGTGTAGGTTGCCAGAGGAACTTTCGCACCCCGGAGAACTTGCAATGCGATGGATAATATTTGCTCACCGTACAAGTCCGGGAAAAATGCCACGGACGCGCGAAACGCAGATCGGGCTCGAATTAATCGTCGGGCGTCTCGCGCACCCCCGTTCCCAACGATAACGGCTTGATCCTCCAGGCCCGCCTCCCGGATTGATCTTTCAGCGCCGATCCCCAGGCTGTCGGTAATGGCAATGATCCCTAAACGCTGCATCCTAGTTCCGAAATGTCTGAGAAGTTGACTCGTAACGCTGTAGCCTTCGCGCGCGTCCATTGCCGGCGGCGAGATTACCAGATCGCAATTTCGCATATGTAGGCCTTTTCGGAGGCTGTCGCGTAGGCCGGCAATGCGTGTCTCCTGCGTAGACGGTAGACCTTTGGTTGTCAGCACGATGCATTTTTTTAGCCGCCCTTTCCAGTGAACACGTGCGAATTGGGCCATGAACTCAGCGGCCATCACACCCGTCGCGTAATTGTTGCCGCCGTAGTAGTAGGCTCCAGATTGCGCAAAGTTAATGGAAACACAGGGGACACCCGCCTCGTGGCATTTGACGGCGATTACTTGGCTGGCAGTTTGATTGAATTGATACTCAATAAGGAAGTCGATCTTTTCGGCAAGCAGACGGTCGGCATTCGCAATGGCTTTCGAAGCGTTATATTCATCATTCGTGCGGGATACGAGAACCACCTCCATTTTGCTCGCCGCCGCAGCGATGCTCCAGCTTACTTCCCTCTGGAACCGGGTCCCCTGAAGACCAGCATAACCGATGCGGAACCTGCGCCGTGCAGGAGCCAAATTATACCGTTTTTTGCCCCGCGTTCGCATGATGTATCCGCGTTTTTCAAGGGTATAAAGCAGGCGGAACGCCGAACTGTACGTCAGGTTCGTCCTTCGCGCCACGTCCGTAATCGACAGTTCCTCGTCTTGGCTGCTAAAGCTTTCCAATACGTCCAACAATTTGGCAGCTGCTTCCACAAAATACCGGGATTCCACGTCGGCGGTCATAATGTTCCAACGGTAATATTTTACCTGCTGGGCATTCGAATCAATAGACACTTGGCCGGGCCTAGGCTTCGGTACTGTTCAGCCTTCGAATAAATGCCTACTCTGAATTTCAACGGTATCAAGTAAAGTGAAGAATTGCATTATCCTTGGCCGAGCCCGAAGAGCACGTGTTTTGCATGTGCTATCGCACCAGGGCAGGGTTTCCGCACGGCTCGCTCACGTTTCGCTGGCAGTCAACACCGACGGTAGGATGGTTGAGCAGCGGGTCCTTCACACAAGGCAGACTAAGTTTGTCTTCTTCGGTGGGCGTCCATCGGAGAACTGGGTTCATTTCGCGATGTCCAGCTTTATGAGGATGCGTTAGAAAGGTAGCTTGTTCTAGTGGTGCGGGTCGAGGAACCGCTTGTCTCAGCGATTGTGAAACAACCGGTCTGTGGAGAATTCGGCAAGCTCGCGGCTTTGGAGGTCGCTATGCGCACCAGTGTCGGTACGACAACTCCGAAGGAGCGGCAGCAACGAGCGTGGTTCGCGCAGATGACACCACCCGAGCGAAACACCATGATTGCCACGTTGTTCGGTTGGGCGCTAGATGGCTTGGACGTGATGGTATACAGTCTTATCATTCCTACACTGATAGCCGAGTGGCACATCGACCAAGGGCAGGCTGGAATCCTGGCATCTTCCGCTTTATTAGCTTCGTCTCTGGGCGGCTGGGGAGCGGGAGTTCTCGCGGACCGTTTTGGGCGTATTCGAATTCTTCAGCTAACTATTGTTTGGTTCGCATTCTTCACCTTGCTGAGTGGGTTTTCAACCTCATTCTGGCAATTGCTCTTGGCGCGCGCCTGTCAGGGCCTAGGCTTTGGCGGCGAGTGGGCGGTTGGCGCAGTGCTCATGGGAGAAACAATCCGGCCCGAGTACCGTGGCAGAGCTGTAGGGATCGTGCAAGGCGGGTGGGCAATAGGTTGGGGAGTTGCAGTCATTTTTTTTGGGTTGTTCTTCTACTGGTTGCCCCCAGCGCTTGCTTGGAGAGCCATGTTCTGGGTCGGCAGTTTACCCGCACTTCTGACGTTTTATATTCGGCGTTTCGTTCCTGAGCCAGAGGTGTTCTCGCGAACTCGCAAACAACTGGATTCCGAGGGAAAGTCGAGCGACCTCATCGAGATCTTTTCTCCGCCCGTACTAAGGACCACGATTTTGGCATCACTGGTTGGCGTCGGCGTCCAGGGCGGCTATCACACGATCACGGGTTGGCTGCCGACTTATTTGAAAACCGTACGCAATCTTTCCGTGCTCAATACGACTGCATACTTGGTGGTTGCAATTGCCGGTTCCTTTACCGGTTACGTGGCTGGGGCTTACCTTTCTGACGG
>JASHTZ010000614.1 GCA_030040295.1 Terriglobia bacterium
TCAGCAAGCCGAGCCCGGATTCTTTAGGCCGCATCGAGGCGGTGTAGCTGAGCATCCAGGCGCTCGCCGCAAGAAACACTGCGGGAGCAAGCGGGTAGCCCCAATTCACCACCGGGAGCGTCCGCCAACCCTCGCGCCGGCGCAAGCGCACCAACCCCGCCACGGCCAGCGCCGCAAAGAAAATCAGGGCGAAACCAATGTAGTAGACCAGGCTCTCAAAGGTTCCACTGAGAATCATCAAAACGGTCGCCAGGGCCTGAAACAGGATGGCATACATCGGCGTACCCCAGCGGGGATGAATCCGCGCCGCAGTGCCAAAAAAGCAGCCGTCCACCGCCATGGCAAAGTAGACTCTGGGTCCGGCAATCACCATGGCGCTCACCGTGGAGAGCAGCCCCACCGACATGATGGCGCTGAAAAAATTGCCGCCCCGCATACCAAATAATGCCCCGGCGGACGCTTCTCCGATCGCCACCACGCCCTTCATCGATTCGAGGGGCATGGCGAAAACAAATGCGATGTTCAGCAGCAAATACAGCCCCACCACGGTGAGTGTTCCTACAACCAGCGACGCAGGAATGGTGCGTTCAGGGGTTTTCATCTCGCCGGAGACATAGGTGGAAGCGTTCCAACCGCTGTAAGCAAACATCACGAAGATCAGCGAGACGGCAAACTGTGCGGGCAAGCTGTGACTGGAAGTCCGCGCGGCGGACTGCGAAAAATGCGCCGCGCTCCCCTGCCCCACCGTTACCGCCATGATGAGGAAGAGCGCCAGCACGCCGAGCTTGAGGGCAGTGAGCAGGTTTTGTAGCTGGGCGGCGGGCCGCAGCCCGGCCACGTTAACCGCTGAAAACACCAGGACAATTCCCACCGCCAGCCACTGCCCCGGACCTGCGTGGAACCAACTTTGCGCCGCGCTGGAGTTCACTGCCGGTCCGGCGATGGAGAAAGCCGGGAAAAAATGGCTGAAGTATTCGGAAAATGCCAGCGCCGCCGCTGCGATCGGCGCGGAAAATCCCGCGAAGAAGGAAATCCAGCCGCTCAGGAAACCCCAAAGCGGGCCCCAGGCTTCGCGCAAAAAGATGTAATCGCCGCCCGATTCCGGAAGGTTGACTCCCATTTCCGAGTAACAGAGGCAGCCGGCGACCGCAATCAGGCCGCCCACAACCCAAATTCCAATCACCAGCGAGGGCCGGCCCAGATCCCCCGCCAGAAATCCCGTGGTGGTGAAAATTCCTGTGCCAATCATGTTGGCGATGACGATGGCAGTGGCGTGGGTAAACTTCAGTTCACGAGGCAGAGCTGGTTGGCCCAATCGGCGATTCTCCGGGTAAAATTTTGCGATCCATGTCGCGCCAGTTGCGAAACTACAAAATGCGCGCTCTTGTCTCAGCCTAGGGTGGAAATGCGCCAAGTGCAAGAGGGTTTGCAACCGGGAGGAACGTCGTGGAAAACGGCACGGTCATGTAATCATCCTCCGGCAAAGCCGGAGGCTTTCCGGTGGCTGACCCCTCAAAGGGGCCTGACCGCCACCGCCAAGAAACCCCTCACCCGATCACCCCTTCTTCACCTCTCCCCAGGGGAGAGGGAAGAGGGGGAGGGGAGTTGGGGTGAGGGGTCCGTTCGATACGACTAAACCCACTACTTGCTGACTCCCGGAACTGTCAAACTCCGGCTGCCACCCCCGGCAAAGCCGGGGGATCTCCCAACGGATTAGAAGCAGGTCACGGCAGAAGAAGGCCGCGCTGGCAACGAGTTATACTGTTCAGTGTCCGGCTTCCGGAAGGTCAACGCACATCACCATGCACATTCGATTCGCAGCGGCAAGAGATATCCCCGAGATGGTTTCGATCATTAATGCGGCATTCACGCTCGAGGCGTTCTTCGCAGGGCCGCGCACCAGCCAGAAACAATTGGAAGAAATGCTCGCTAAAGACCGGTTTCTGGTGACTGAAAACGACGGCGGCCATATTGTCGCCGCTGTTTACGTGGAGAAGCGCGGAGGACGGGGGTATTTCGGGATGCTTTCGGTTGATCCTCCCTTACAGGGAAAGGGCCTTGGCGGAGCGATGATCGAGGCTGTGGAGAACTACTTCCGCATCCAGGGGTGTGCCTGCGTGGAACTCTGCGTCCTCAGCCTTCGCCCGGAATTGCTGCCCTTATATCGAAAGTTTGGTTATAAAGAAACCGCCACGGAAGAATTCCACCCCGACCGGCCCCTGAAGGATGGCGTCGCGTGCCACAAGATCGTGATGTCGAAGCAGCTTTAACCCGGATTATTCATGAAAATGGGAGAACAAAATAGACCCGAGTGAGGTTCACGCAGAGTTCACAGAGTTTTTGACCGGTGGAATCAGCGACCCGTTAGCTCGCAGAGTGCACAGAGAAGTTTTCCGGGTTCTCTCCGTGCCCTCTGTGCCTTGACTCGGCGGGCTCTGTGAGAAATTCTGTAGCGTCGGTCTCTTGTCGAAGATTCGACGGCCGGACGGCGCCGCTACAAATACCAAAATGCACCACGATCCCCTCCTCGACAAGATTACGCGACGAAGCTAGAATCGTTTCATGCGTAAACTCATAATTCGTTTCATCTACCGGCGCATCCCGCCCAAGGCCGCGATTCTTTCAGCGTCGGCCCTCATCCTCTGTCTCGGGCAATTGTCCATGCCCGCGCGCGCGGCACAGTCAGGACAAAACCTTTCGAATGCCACCCTGATCAAGCAAGTGCCCTACGTCCCGACCCCGCAAGACGTCGTCGAAAAGATGTTGGAGCTCGCCAAGGTTACTCCCGATGACGTGGTTTACGATTTGGGCTCGGGGGACGGGCGCATTGTCATTACCGCGGCGCAGAAATTCGGCGCTCATGCCGTCGGCATCGAGATCAATCCGGAGCTCTTTCACGAATCGAGTGATCGCGTTAAGAAGTTAGGGCTTGAGGATCGGGTGAGTATCGTAAATGAGGACATGTTCAACGTCAGCCTCAGCAAGGCCACCGTGGTGACGCTCTACCTGCTGACCTCAGTCAATGAAAAACTTCGCCCGAAGCTCGAACATCAACTCCACTCCGGCACGCGCATCGTCTGCCACGACTTTCACATTCCCGGCTGGGACGCGGACAAAGTGGTTGAGGTTAATTCCGAAAATGGCGTTTCTCACAAGCTCTACCTTTACGTCCACCCGTAAGCCTAGCCCCGGTAGAGATAGGTCCCGCGCATCACCTTCTCCACCGGACCCGTAAGAATCACCTCGCCACCCTCCGGCCACTCCACCTGCAAGGTTCCGGCTTCCGTCCGAACGCGCACCCGCCGGTCCGTAAGCCCGTTTAGAATTGCCGCCACCGTGGCCCCGCATGAACCCGTTCCCGATGAATTTGTGCGGCCGACACCGCGCTCCCAGAATCGCACTTCAATTTCATCTTTCGAGACAAGCCGGACGAACTCAACGTTCGTGCGATGGGGGAAATGCTCGTTGCGCTCGATTTCATCGCCTAATCGCAACCAATCGACCGTTTCAAAATCCGCCACAAACACACTGCAATGCGGGTTTCCCATGGAAGTAACCGTCACGGGCAAGTCGCCCGCACGAGTCTGCAGCGGGAAACGGAGAATGGGTGACACCTTTTGGGCAGGATTGAATGGAATCTCCACCGCACTGAGGATTGGAGCACCCATGTGCACACGGAAAGCCTGCTTGCCTTCAATCGATTTCGCCTTTTCCAAGGTCTTGATTCCGGCCAGGGTTTCGATGGTCAGGGTTCGTTTGCGAGGCGCACGCTCAAGAAGATGCAAGCCAGCGCAGCGAATGCCGTTTCCCGACATTTCCGCCTCGCTGCCGTCGGCGTTGATGAAGCGAACGCGCGCGCCGTGGCCGCGCGTCACTGGCTTCATCATGACGATCAAACCATCGGCTCCCGCGCCCGTGTGGCGATCAAGAATCGCGCGCGCAAATTCGGGCAAGCGTGTGGGGACGTGCTTTTCGGCTACGACGAGCCAGTCATTTCCCTGCCCGTGGTATTTGGTGAACGGAATCAGCTTGGTCATTTTGATATTCGGCTCGCAGATTTCATTTTGTCCGCAGCCGGTAGATTGCGAATCCACCCTCGCGCGGGGATTGCTCCTGATCAACAACTTCGAAATCCATGAACGCCCGCGGGTATGAGCGCATCAGACTGTCCACCT
>JASHTZ010000615.1 GCA_030040295.1 Terriglobia bacterium
GAGAATGGCCTGGATGGTGGATGCTCACTCGGGTTACTACTTCACTCCCTCGTTCGATAATTATGACCCTTCGAATACCGACAGCTTCGGGGGTAGACCTGACGTGATCGCGGGGGTGAGCCCATACCCGGCCAATAAGACCATCAACAACTGGCTCAATCCGGGGGCTTTCAAAGTACCGGGCTGCCCGGACTCGACGCCTTTGTGCACGAATCCGGTCAGCCTCGGACGGTTCGGTAACGCTCCTGTAAACTCTTTGGAAGGGCCTGACTTTACCGACTTCGATCTCTCCTTTATGAAGGATGCGCGTTTGACCGAACGCTTCACGTTGGAGTTTCGGGCCACGGCGACGAACGTGTTTAATCACCCCAACTTTACTACCCCGGCGGCGGACATCAGTTCGACGGCAACCTACGGCGTGATCACCAGCACAGCTGCCGACTTGCCCAACATGGTATTGCGGTACGTCGACTTCATGCTTCGCCTGAGGTTCTGACAAAACCAGCCGCGCCGTGCCGCTTTTCCTCAAAAGACTTCTCGCGGTCAATCGGATTTCGAAGCAGTGGGCACAGCGTGGCACAGCATATCTCCGGAACAAGGCGGGCGGCATATCACAGCTGATCATTTTCGGATTTCCTCTCCTGGTCTTCTGCCTGCTGCCCGCGAGCGATAGGTTCTTCGGAACGGGAAAACCAGTTTCGCGGGAGTATTTATGGCACGACAGCTAGGAAGGCGCGAGTTTTTCCAGGATAGCGCGGGTTTGCTGGCGGCAGGGACAGCCATTTACAATCCCGCGGGCAACCTCATCGCGCGCGAAATCCCGCAAACTCCAGGGAAGGATTCTGAGGCCTACAAAGTCAAGTGGTACGGCTTCTCAGAGTATCCCGACGCGGACAGCTGCTGGTCGCTCTCGGTCGGCCCAGACGGGCGGATCTACGCGGCTGCGGACGTTGAGCGTGTGCCTGGAGGTGGCGCCAAAGTTGTCCGCTACAACGAAGACAAGGACGGGCTCGACTACCTGCTTTCTGTCGATCAGGTCGTCGATGACCCGGGTGACTCAGGACGAGCGCCCCAATGTAAGATCCATTATGGCTTTGTCCCCTCGATGCACGATGGCATTCTGTATATGGCCACTCATGATTCGGCTCCGCCCGCTGATCAGCCGGCTTATTCACCTTGGCTCTCCTGGCACGATGAGAAGCGTTGCTTCCGCGGCAGCGCGCTCATCGCGTTCGACACCAAGACCGATGAGGTGAAGTGGTGGGACACCATGATTCCGAAGGAGGGTAGCCGTTGCCTTCTGCACGATGAAGATCGCGGGCTGCTTTACTCCGTCAGCTACCCTCGCGATCACCTTATCAGCTACGATCTCAAAAAACGGGAGCGGAGGGACATTGGGCGCATCGGATCGGTGAACGCGCAAGCGCTCTTTCTCGACCGGCGGCACCGCGTCTGGACGAGCAGCGATTACGGCCACTTGGTGCGGTATGATCCGGAGAAGGACCGCCTGGAACTGTCCCCCTCTATCCTGCCGCATAACCCGGTTTTCCAAACGGGCTGGCACAGTGTCTTTTACGATGTGGCAGGCTCGCCCGACGGCAACTGCGTTTATGCTTCTACCTGGGTCGCCCAGCCGCGGCTGATGCGGATCTGGCCGAACGAGGGAGAATGGCCCAAGGTCGAGGACCTGGGGTCCGCAACCCAAGTTGCCGATCCCACTTATTCAACGCCTACGGACATGGAGTTGGACCATTGCGGCGGCCTGGTATTTGCCGGCGACGGGCAGTTATATTTCGTGGCGGCGCGCTGGCGCGGTTTCCTCGATCACCCGCTGCCGCTGGAGCAACAAGAACGCACAGGGGTTGTCTGGCGAATGAATCCAGAGACGCTGCAGCGGCAGGAAGTGGCCCGGCTTGTGGACTCGAAGGGATGGTCCCCATACGTGTCGCGCGGCGCGGTGGATCACAGAGGTGATCTATTCTTCGGCTTTGGGGGGTCGCAGCCCGGGATTTTCAAGGTCGAAATGCCCGAGGAGCGAAAGAAGGAAAATGCCCACTTGCCCCTCCGCATGTGGGGATAAGGATTCATCATGAGCGTGCCGAGAAAACATTTCGACTATAGTTCCCCGGAGGTCCGACAGCAGGTAAAAGACATTCTGGTGGGAGCTTTTATTCGGCAGGGAACCATGCTCGCGTTCCCCACGAGTTTTCCCGGCGCCACGGTTCCGATCGTGCTCGATGAAAGCCGCATCACCGCTTTGGACATCACCCCCGAGGGTATCGTCTTCGGCGGAACCAGCGGGAGGCGCGCTCATATCTTCGTGGGCATGTTCTATGGCTTGTCGGGCATGGTGTTCGACATGAAGACCGTGGATGACGCGGATCACTGTCCCGCGGTTTGTTGTGGAAAGAAGAACCTCTTGGCCTGCGTGAACAGCCCCGGGAGGGGAGGGCGCATATTCCTTGCCCCGCTTCAACCCCTGGCGCCTGATCTGATCGAGGAGTGGTTCATCAAGCGTCCTGCATTCAGCGAGCTGGGTGAAGCTGTCCCAGGCGAGCCCATCATTCATGCCGTGTCAGACGCGTCCCTGGACACCCTCGTAGGTGTTACTTCGCATCACCTGTTTACGGTGGATTTTGAGTCGGGGACGATTCAGACCATCGGGGAGGTGCCGGGAAGAGGCCGCTTGGCCGTGGCTTCTGAAGGTTGCATCGTCGGCCAGGACGGGTCCACACACCTTTGGACTTACACCCCTCAAACTCGCGCGTTGCGTCGAGAAGCCATTCGCCTGCCGTTTGGGGCTTGGGGCGAGGAGCCGCTAATTTGGTCTCGGGGGCCTGGCCGCCTTTATGCGGCCGATAATAGCGGCCACCTGTTTTCGTATGACTCCGAGGGGGGCTTCAGCTCTTCCTTGGGCAAGACGATGCTCGTGCCCGTTGGCCCCATGGCCGTCACCGTAGATGGACGGCTCTTTGGGTTCTGTGGAAGCGGTATCGCTAAAATGTTTTGCTACGATCCGGGTCGCAAGGGGGTCGCCGACCTTGGCGCAGCCGCTTCGTTCTTTGAGCGCCGCCGGTATGGATTTGTATTTGGTGACGCGGTAACAGGCCGTGAAGGTGAGCTCATCTTTGGCGAGGACGACGACCTCGGACACGTCTGGTTGTATTTCCCCAGAATTCAATCTCATTCCGCCAAAGTTTGAGCCCTTTTGACTCTCAAGCAAAGTCCCTGAATGCGCCTTCTGAAAAAAATGCTGCAAACTTCGCAAATGGCCTCCCCCAAGACGCTACGTTACGGGAGGATGACCCATTGTCCGATCATGCCGGGGACACGCGCGGCCTTTTTGACTTGCCTGTTTACCCTCCTGCTCCTACAGCCAATACCAGCATCATGCTCGGGTGGTGCTCGCTGGGGGCAGGCTTCTCAGCAAACGGCGACAGTCTTGGGCCGCATTCTGGATGCGGAAACCGGCCGAGAGATCCCCGCTACGGTAACTTTCCAATCCAACGCTCCCCCCGAAGTAAACGCGGCAGCCCGCGATTCGGGAATCCAAGAGAACCAGGGCCTTACGCAAAGAGTAATCTCCGCTGGGCAGTTTGAAAACGCCCTTCCCCTAGGTGAAACCACGATCACTGTCAGCCGAGGATTCGAATACCTTGCGGAACGTCGGCAGATCGACTTGCACGCGGGGGAGCGACTTCAACTGATCTTTCGGCTGCGCCGCCAGGTGAACCTTCGTCTCCAAGGATGGTATTGCGGAGATAACCATGTTCATATGATCCACGGCTCGGTTAAAGCCACGCCTCACGTGGATTTCCCTTATATCGCCCTGGCAGCACGAGCTGTCGGACTCGATTACCTCTCCGTCGCGCAGGATTGGAACCTTCCCGCTTCGGACATTAATCCGGAGCACCTCAGCGAACTTTGTGAACGTGCCAGCACGCCGGATTTCATTCTGAATTGGAATATGGAGGAGCCCAAGAATTACTGGCGGGGCGATGTAAGCCATTGCCTTGGGCATTGCTGGTTTCTGGGCATGCGCGGGTACACGCCTCAAGGTCAGGACGCAATCCAGGAGCTCTACCAGATGAGCGCGCACGATTACGAGAGTGAGAAGACCCCCACTCCGAATTTCGATTCGCATGCTCTAATCCATGAGTTGGGCGGCATGGTTGCCTACACTCATCCTTGTCGATGGAGTTGGGGTACTTGGGGAGGCGAAGGGATTTATCCGGTCGAAAAGGGAAAATTCATTTCCAATCTCGCGCAGGAGTTGCCGTTCGACACCCTCGTAGGCCCCACCTACGACGCCATCGATATTCTGATGAGTGCCGATGACAGAACCAATTATCCTGACGCTCAGCGGCTCTGGTTTATGCTTTTGAACAAAGGCTATCGCATCGCCGGCACCGCCTCCACGGACACTACCTTCAACCGGCCGGAAAGAGCCCGGCCCGGAATTGTCCGGGTCTATACGCGGATCGAAGGCCCGCCAAACATCGCTTCCCTTGCCCAAGCGATGAAGGCCGGCAAGAATTTTGTGACCAGCGGCCCCCTCCTTTTGCTCCAAATTGCAGGACACCCCGTCGGGGATGTGATTCA
>JASHTZ010000616.1 GCA_030040295.1 Terriglobia bacterium
CAGCTTTGTCGCGCCTTTTCTGATCATGGGGTTTTGGATGCTTGAGCGCGGCACTTACGCCGCGACCTGGAAGGATACCTTCTCCCTCCTGAGCCAGCCTAAGGCCGCCGCATCGCAGCGCCCGCCAGACTTGGAAGGAACTTTATTGAATGGCTTCGAAGGCCTGGAGCAAGCAGAAATCCTGCTGAAGACCTGGCAGGTGTCCACCGGTCCGAATGCCGGCGGGGGTTCTTTGGGCGAATTTGAAGTGATCAGTCCCGGCGCGGACGGCACCGGCCATGCCCTGCGCTTCAAAGGACGCGTGGATGGTCCACTCGGCTCGGGGCAAGGATATGTCACCGCCCGCTACCCGTTCACTCTGCCGAGCGGCAGTCCTCCATTGCGAGGAATGGAGTTCGAAGTGCGCGGCGACAGTCGCCTTTTTCAGGCGAAGCTGACGCCGCCCGATCCGGATTTGCCAACACCAAGTCTGAATTTTGTCCCGGACGCGGATTGGCAAAGCGTTCGCCTTCCTGCCGCCGGCCTCACTGCCGGTTCATCCGCCCCCAAGAGTTCATGGGTCCTGGAGTTTCGAGTCGAAGACCCACCCGGCAACTTTCACCTCGATATCGACGAGATTCGAATCTATTAGTGAAGCCACACTTTGCCCCTGTTCCAAAGAACCTTTTCGGACTGGCAATGGGAAAAGACCTTGTTTTCTGAAGACGTGCCGCCTGGGTTGAGCCCAATTACCCGATGTTCAGTTTCGTATACTTGCTCTCTGTTGCCTTGTTTCCTGCATTCTTAAGAACCGCAAAAACTGCTCCAACTATCAGGATACCGATGACCAGCGCAAGGATAACCATGAGTTCGAGTCGAACCTCCGATAGAATTTGTCCCAAAAGAGTAGACGCCTGCGCAACAACTTGTGTCAAATTAATTTTGCGAATGGATTTCCGCCGGCTGGCGGACTCTACGGCTACCCATCGGTGGGTTTTTCAGGAGGGGGTCCACCCTTTTGGAGTTGCAGCGAGCGGGCCTGAGCAGGGGCCGATGCTCAAGGGCATCGAGCCCCGCTCCCGAGCCATGAATTCACGGAATTACGCAGCTTTGAAGGATGCGCTTTCTTCCAAAGTGCCCCATTGAACTTTCAGGGTTCCGCTTCCGCCCGCCTTGGAAAGCGTAATCTTCAACTGATCCAAAGATTCCGCGGCCTTCGCGCCCTCCATCGGGACCGTGGCGAAATCCTGCGACTTGTCGTGGTCGGTGCCCCACTGCCCGTGCTGCTTGTTGAATACCAGCTTCCACGAACCGTCGTCTTCTTTCTGCATCCAGATGCTGTATACCCCCGCCGGTACTTTAACATCGCCGAAAGCCAGCTCGGTGTCCGTCTTGAAAGTCGTGGAGGTATTGTTCCCCATGCGCCAGAATCCCCCCGCCGGCAATTTGCCCAGCATCTCATCCGTGGTGCGGCCATGCAGCGAAGGCACGCCGTAGTCCACCGAAACCGTCTTGCCCCTCAAGGTTATATTCGAAGTTCCTCGGTCGCCCTGCGCCCATGCCACGCTCGCCAGACAACCTGCCAACAAAACGCCTAGCACTGCAATTGAAATTTTCCTCATACCTTCTCCTTTCTGTCGATTTTGTCAAACCGCCCAAACGACCTGCGAAGCGGGATTATACCGCCGCCCTTAGCCTTCCGCCAGAGGTCTGGGGACCATTGAGCGGCACTCTCCCACCCGCGGGCCGCACCGACGCAAAGGGCAGGCACGACCCGTCGCCTGAAGGCTTTGGGCCGCAGGGCGAGGCCCGCCCCTACGAGTGAAACGTTGGCAATGCCAACGTAAACTCCGGGGTGTGCCATGGCGTGCCCGTACGGTTCGACGCTCATAGAGCGCTGCCACAGCATATGTTTCCGTGGGGGTTTACGGGCGCGGGCGCGCGTGTCAAGATGGCGAAACCGTGCCGGAACTTCCCGACGTCACCGTTTACATCGAAGCCCTCGAGGCACGCATCCTGAATCAAACGCTCGAGCGCGTGCGCGTCGCCGGGCCGTTTTTGCTGCGCACGGCGACTCCGCCGCTTCAGGCCGTGGAAGGAAAGTTGGTCCGCGAAATGCGGCGCGTGGGCAAGCGCGTCGCCATCGGATTGGAAAGCGACCTCTGGCTGGTGCTGCACCTGATGATCGCCGGGCGGCTGCACTGGGCAAAACGCGGTACGAAGATTTCTCCCAAGCGCAACCTTGCCGCGCTCGATTTTGAGCGCGGCACGCTGCTGCTCACCGAAGCAGGTTCGCAGCGGCGCGCCTCAATGCACATCGTTGAGGGCGAAAACGGCCTGGCGGAACTCGACCCTGGCGGACTTGAGGTTCTGAGCGCCGATCTCGATTCTTTCGCCGCCCGCTTGACCTCCGCCAACCATACCCTGAAGCGCGCCTTGACCGATCCGCGACTGTTCAGCGGCATCGGCAATGCCTACTCCGATGAAATCCTGCACCGCGCCCAGCTCTCGCCCGTGGCGCTGACTCAGAAGATGTCACGCGAGGAAATCTCGCGCCTGTACGACGCCACGCGCAACGCTCTGATCGAGTGGACCGACCGCCTGCGTGCCGAGGCTCATGGGGATTTCCCTGAAAATGTGACGGCGTTCCGAGATGCCATGGCCGTGCACGGAAAATACGGCCAGCCCTGCCCCCGCTGCGGCGCCAAAGTGCAACGTATTCGCTACGCCAGCAACGAAACCAATTACTGCCCCAGGTGCCAAACCGGAGGCAAATTGCTCGCCGACCGCGGGCTCTCAAGATTGATGAAACAAGATTGGCCGCGCACGCTCGAAGAATTGGAATTGCTGAAGCGGAGGAATTCCTAGGGCGGGCTACCTGCCAGCGAGTGCCGCCAAGATTGACCCTAAACATCATGCCGTGATATTTTCATCGCGAAAGCGAGCGCACAATTGAAGAAATTCAAAACCCTTTTTCTGATTTTGGCACTTCCCTGCCTGGCCATGGCCGCGCCGGACGCGCGCCTGGAGCAATTCAACAACTGGAAATTCGGCCTCTTCATTCACTGGGGAGTTTGTTCGCTGGCAAGTTGGGAAAATTCCTGGCCTCTGATGCGACCGCTCGACAAGCGCCGCCCGGGCGATACGGAAGAGTTCTACGCGACGCTTGCGCCCAAATTCAATCCCGTAAAGTTTGATCCCGACGCGTGGGTGAAGCTCGCGCAGGATTCCGGCCAGCGTTACATCGTTTTCACCACCAAGCATCTGGATGGCTTTGCGATGTGGGACTCACTTTACACGGATTACAAAATCACCAAAACGCCCTACGGCAAAGACATTGTGAAGCAGCTCGCCGACGCCTGCCATCGGGCCAACATGCCGCTGGGTTTTTACTATTCCGTCGCCGACATGAATCATCCCGACTATCGCGACACCTCGAAGCGCATCAGCGAGAACTGGCACGGCGAGCCCTGGCGGCCCGAGTGGCCGATTTATCTCGATTACATCGGCTTGCAGCTCACCGAATTGCTCACGCACTACGGCCCCGTGGCGATGATCTGGTTTGACGGCGTTTCCCCGGTGGAAGAATTCGACGGCCGGCGATTCACGCGCTTAATCCACGAATTGCAGCCTGACGCGCTCATCAACAATCGCCTGGGCGTGGGCGGGGATTTCGATACTCCCGAGCAGCACAATCCCAAGGGCGTGCCCACCAAGCAGGTGGCGGGCAGCAACGTGGATGTGATCAACAAAACTGTGGCGGGAACGGTTCCCAAGGCCGAGGATTTTCGCCCGTGGGAAACCTGCCAGGTAATCGACCAAAAAAACTGGTTCTACCATCAGGACGAACACATCTTCAAATCCGTAAAAGAGCTGATCCAGTTGCTGGCGGTGACGGCCAGCATGGGTGGGAATCTGCTGCTCGACGTGGGCCCAGGCCCGGACGGCACCATTCGCCCGGAATTCACCGAGCGACTGCTCGCCATGGGCGCGTGGCTGAAGGTGAACGGCGACTCGATTTACGGAACCACCTACGGCCCGCTGCAAAATCTCTCCTTCGGCCGCTCGACGCGCAAAGACAAAACCATATACCTGCACGTCTTCAACTGGCCTGCGGACGGCAAGCTGGAAGTGGACGGCCTGAGCGCGCGCATCACCTCGGTAAAAGTCCTGGCCGGAGGCGCGAAGCTTGCCTATCATCAGAATAAAGACGAAGTGGAAATCGAAGTTCCGAGGCAAGCGCCCGATGCGAACGATTCTGTGCTGGCAGTCTTGACCCGTTAAGGAGAGCGACATCAAAAGTAGCCATCTTTCGGCAGAGTCGGAGGCTTTCCAGTGCCAGGCTCCTCCGCGGGGCCTGCCACCCGCCAAAAACCCCTCACCCTATCACCCCTTCTCCCCTCTTCCCTCTCCCCGGGGGAGAGGGAAGAGGGGAGAAGGGGTGTTGGGATGAGGGGTCTTTTCGATCGCATGAAAGCGCGCGACTCGCTGGCCCCTGAACACGGCGCACTTTGGCTTCCTCCCCGGCAGAGCCAGGGTATTCAGATTCGTTGTCCATCAATCGTTCTCGCCGTACTCATCGCCACAAGTGCGTACGCCGCGACTTATCCGGCGCATTTCAAGGACCGCTGCCTTACTGACCTGGTAAGGCAGATTCCGGAAATCCTGCACTCGCAAGATCCAAAGACCGGCCACTTCGGCACGGGCATCTGGATTTCTACGGACCAGAATGTGCTTTTGCCGCTCGCCGCCGCGTGGAGTTACCGCGACGCGCGCAATCCCTATTACCACAGCCCGCAGGTTCTGAACTCCATCATGGCGGGCGGCGACGCGCTGATCGAGTTGCAGGACAAAAATGGAGAATTCATTTTCCGCAAGAAGGACGGCTCAACCTGGGGGCAGGTCTATCAACCCTGGATTTACACACGCTGGCTGCGGGCGTTTGAAATCATTCGCGACGCCATGCCGCCGGAGCGGCGCGCCAAATGGGAAAAGGCCTTCATGCTCGGTTACAACGGCATCTCGAAGGAAGAGCGCACCGCCACATACCACAACATGCCCACGCACAACGCCATGGGCCTCTACTTCGCCGGCAAAATTTTCGATCGCCCCGAATGGTGCGCGCAGAGCGCCGCCTACCTCCGTCACGTGGTCTCGCTCCAAAATCCCGATGGATACTGGACCGAGCACTCCGGCCCGTTGGTTCAATACAACACGGTCTATGTTGAAGCGCTGGGCCTGTACTACGCCATTTCGCACGATGACACGGTGCTCGCGGCGCTACGCAGGGCCTCGATTTATCATTCCTATTTCACCTACCCCGACGGCACTGAGGTGGAGACCATAGACGAGCGCAATCCCTATTCCCAGAAAATCCACGTGCCGAATGTGGGCTTCACCTTCAGCCCGGAGGGGCGCGGTTACCTGATGCGCCAGATTCGAAACTTGCACGGGCCGATTCCCGCTGATGATGCCGCCAGCCTGTTGCTGTGGGGTGAAGAGGGTGATGCCGTGGACGTTCCGAGCGGCGATTTTGATTACACGCTGCCGAGCGGAGGCGCGCGCGTGGTGCGGCGCGGCCCGTGGTTCGTTGTTTTCTCCGCCTTCACGGCTCCGGTTGCTCAGCGCCGATGGATTCAGGACCGCCAGAATTTTGTAAGCGTCTTCCACGATGGAATGGGCTTAATCGCCGGAGGTGGAAACACCAAATTGCAGCCGCGCTGGAGCAATTTCACGCTGGGGGACATTCACCTGCTCGTGCATAAGCCCGGCGACGAAAATCCCAACTTCATTCCTCCGGCGGGATTGCTACACGTTCCCGATTCGGCCCGGCTGCTGACCGGAGAAAACCTGGGAGTGTTGCTGAACTACGGGAAAGCGCAGGGCGAGATCACCGTAAAAATCATCAACGACCGCCGGTTGGAATATACGGCTTCGGGCAACCCAACATTGGCCGCGCATTTCACCATCCTCCCACAGCTTGGCAAGAGCGTATCGACGGCAGCGGGCGATCGCGGCACGCTTTCCTCCACGCCATTCGAATTGCGCCCCGGCGCATGGTTTGAGCTGGCGGGAGTGCGATTCCTCCTGCCCCCGGACGTGACGGCCCTCTGGCCGGTGCTGCCGCACGACCCTTACACCAAAGACGGCCACGCGGAAATCGGCGAAGGCCGGATTGTTTTCGATTTCCCCGCCGGCGGGCAGCACACCATCGT
>JASHTZ010000617.1 GCA_030040295.1 Terriglobia bacterium
GAACCATCGCCTCCGTCAGGGCGTCCCAACCGGCCACTACACCGTGCTGGCGGATATCGACAGCCAAAACGTCGTGCTGTACGATCCATCCTACGATTCGTCGGTCACCCTGTCGCACTCCGAACTGCTGGAGCTTTGGCAGCCGCACTTCCCGAATTCTGAGATTGTGGGCTATATGCTCATCGGCGTGGCCCCTCGACCGAGTGAAGCACTCACGTGCCACCTCTGCCGCACCCCGCTGCCCTCCAGCATCGAGTGCCCGAGGTGCCGCAAAGCCGTGGGGCTGGAACCGGGCGCGATTCTGGGGTGTGTGAGCAACGCATGCATCGCGCGAACCTGGAAGTACATCTGTTGCCCCACTTGCGATTACACCTGGGACCTTACTGCGCAACCGGATCTGGATGGGGCGGCCGCGGCCGTTCCTACGCCCGCCTCGCCGGGTCCCGCTGAGAAAGCAAGCGCCGCCCAGAGCCTGGACATTAATAAATTGTTTGGCGAGCTGGATAAGTTCAGCGCTTTTTTGCTTGCCCTTCCGGCTGCGGCGGGCCACTCGGACATCAAGAAACAACTTAGTTTCATCAGCTCCTCCAAGGAAAAACTTAAGGCGGCGCTCGACGAAGTCCTGGCCAGTCGCGAAAAGCGTCAAGCCCAAATGTCGGCGCTCATTGAGCAAGTGCAGGCCCAAAGCCAAGCACAGCCAAAGCCAGAACGGACGAAACGTCGCGCGGTGCAGCCCAACCCATCCGCGCCACCCCTGGATGGACACGCTCTGGGCCGCGCTCTAATGAGAAACCTCGGTTGGGACTCTTAAGCAGTTTATTTGAGTCGGCGGCCACGGCATGTCGCCATCCATCATCTTTTGCGGCTTCAGATTTGCCGCACTCCATCCCTAAAGGATGAGAAAACCATGGCAGAAAAAAAGGGCAAGACGATTATTGATCCGCTGATCCGCAATCTCACGAGGCTTTAGCACGATTCTGACCGATTCTTGCTTTGGTTCGACCCACGAACTCCAGAGCCGGGGCGTGGCAATTAGATGAGGAGGAAGCACATGATCAACGATAAGGAAGTCAAGAAGGCAGGCGACTCAAAACCGGAAACCAAGACGCCGGGTGAACTTTTCTGGGAAGACTTGGAAAGGGCGGCTGCCGGCGGCGGCAATGACCTCCCGACAGAGAGTATTAGTGTTAACTACGGGCATGTCCAAAATTAACCCAGGGGGGTATAGCACCGCCCCTCTCTCCGCGACGCGGGATGACGAGTGCGCGGTCCCGGATCCCGGTCGTAAGTCACGGAGATGCAAGCCTACGAGCGGCCTCGGTCGTGGCCGAAGTGGCGTTCAGTGGTGTTGACATCTGCCCCCGTTGGGAGACGTGGGGCAAATTCACCTCCGCCGAGGGAAGATTCCACTGATCGGCAATTGTTCGGGAACGAAAACCAAGATTTACTCAGGGCATTTCGTCATTGGGCGTTTTAAATCTTTGATCAAAATTCTCGAAAAAGGAGCAAAAAATGGCAGACAAGAAAGATAGGGCGATGGAAGAGGGCCAGGCAAACGATTCCCAGGGGAAAAACGAAGAGTTGTCCCCCAAACAACTCGATGAGATCGCAGGCGGCAGAAACAGCAGCGATCCATGCGAGGGAGGACAAGTACATTAGAACCGGCTAGAACTGCCAGTTGTTGAATCACCCACAAGGCAGATACAAGGGGTTAAGTGCGCGGCGATGAAGGTCTATAACTGGAGCCGGATCTCCGAAGAACAAGTAAGCCCTCTGGCCTCGCGTCAGATCATCCGCACCGAGACCCTGACCGTGGTGCGGCGCCGGCTGTCGAAAGGCGCCGTGCTGCGGCTCCATCGGCACGCAGAAGAACAGGTCAGCGTGATCGAGTGCGGCAAGATCAGATCTGTCGTGGCTGACCAAGAGGTGGTCGTAAGCGGTGGCGAAACCTATGTGATTCCGCCCAACGCGCCGCACTCGGTCGAGGCACTCGAAGACTCGCTCGTGATGGATCTGTTTTCTACGCCACCGCTGTGAAAAAACTTGGGTGGGCGGTACCATCCGAGGCCGAAGTGCCATCCAGAGGTGTTGACATCTACCCCCCCGTCAGAGACCGGGGGCAGAGGCACCTCCGCGCTCCTAACATCAAGATCGGCAGGCAGGACTTGGAGCGTGCAAGTTCCTTTGGCTTCGATGGGGGCCATTCAGTGCCTTTGGGGGTTATGGCGCTTCGGAGGTACCTTCGTTCAGAATTCTGTAAAAAGGAGAATTGCTATGGCAGAAGAAAAGGACAAGACGATTACCGGATCTCAGGAACAGAAAGCGGTTACGCCGCAGGCCGAGGGTGAGCTTTCGGACGCGGCGGTGGAAAAAGTGCAAGGCGGCTCGGGCGTGACCCATGATCCTTTTACCATTACGATGAGACAAGACCAGTCCTCTCCTAACTAGACCCAGCCTCAGGTATGAGACGAGCGTTCGCGGTCATGAGCAGTTTCGCATCACTGCTCTTGAGGCTTGCCTTCGGTTGTCGCTCTGGATAGCCTCTTGCGGCCCGGACATGGCGAAACCGGTCCGGGCCGCGCGCGGACGGCCGGGCTGGGAGATGGCAGGAGAGCCCACCCCAGGGCAGCCCCTTCATCCGCTAGCCGCGACCGTCTGCCTGCGGCCCGAACTCGATTCCCCCAAAAGAGTGATCTCCAGCCGAGGGCTTCGTCACGATCAAGCGTGCTGGAAAGATTGACCGCCCCGGTTCGAATATCGGGTGAGAGTAGCGTCCAAGTCCCGAGCCTGCGGAGGAACGGCCACTTCTCCCTGAATCAAGATCTGCCGGGCGGTGAGTTTTCTACCGTAAAGCTGCTCGTTCGCACCCTTGTCCTGATGCACCACGGCTCCACTGAGCGACAGCCCGGCAAACGCGCCGCGAGTGCGCGAGTAGCTCAGGATCTCGGCGTGAAGTTGCGCGTCCGTCGCTCCTTCCGCTGTCCGGCCCACGGGTCCTCCCGCTACGGAGGCTTCCGCTCCCAATTTCACGCTGTCCTGGACAAACTTGCGTGCCCCTTCGGGGTTCATGACGAGAAAAACCACGTCTGTGGCCTTGGCACCGATCTGAAACCCGAAGCTGCCTCCGCCGATTGTGAACATCGAGGGCGCGCCCCAGGGTCCGTTGCCTCGCGTGCGGCATACCAGGACTCCCCTGCCGTAGTTCCCTCCCACCATAAACGCACCTTTCAATTCGGAGGGAACCACGCCCACGCAAACGGCGCGGTTCAACAAGTCGTGGGGTATCCCTTTGTCAGGCGTACGCATGATTTCATTGATGACATCGGTCGCCTTTTCAAGCTGGGTCGTGTCTGATGCAAATAATGCGGGTGAGCAGAGCACGAGAACCGCAACAACCAGCGCAACTTTTTTCATCTTCACCTCTCCATTTCTTCAAATCCCGGTTTTCCTTGACATACCTCTGGTTATACCGTCCCAACCGCGCACGTTACATAGCTCGCAGGTTGGATTCCGTTTCTGACAGTTTCTGCTAAGCACATTGCTTCCTTGTAGTTAGAGGTGCGGTGGGGAACCTGAAATTACCCCGGCAAAGGTGTAAGAACTTCCAGGGCCGAGCATTTTTGGACTTGTCCGCAAGGGGGAGAACGCGAATTTGAGCGCGTGCCTAAGGGAATGATTTATTGCAACTTTTGTGACGCTCCAAGGAATCAAAATAAGGGGAGTTCCAGGTTCACACGAATCTGAAATTCCTCGCGGCCGGGCCTCAAGCCGACGAAAACCTTTCACCACGATGGACGGAGAGGCTCAGGGAAGATTTCTCTGCGGTCAACTGTGGCGTACACGGAGAGAGGTCTTCTTTGTGCGGAAATCGTCCTTGGGATGATTTCTTGACGAATAAGTTAAAGAAGGGCCGGTACCCAAGGTGGCCTGAAAGGCGGATGAAATAAATAATAAAAAGAAAATTGATTCTTCTCTTCTTAAGGAGGAGGCCCAACACCGGAACAGATTTTGCACTTGGCTCATTGGTGCGATAAGGAAAAAATTTCCCTGCCTGGACGATTTTTCCAGGGCGATGAAGCAACCGGCCGCATAAGTACTTGAATCTGTTAGCCGCCCTCCAGACCAGCGATTTTTGACTCTAAATTGCATAGAGCGGAGACGTGGGGGTGGAGGATCACCCCGCGAAGAGCGCTCGCAATAAGACCAGCCATGGCCTTAGGCGAAGAAGGACGTTGCACCCACGATCCCGGTCGAAACTGAAGCACGCACCATTTCGAGCCATCTATTATCCGGAACGGAATTAAGTACGGGCCAAAACATGCGGATAAGTTTCCGTTTGACTTTCTCGCTCATTCTGGGAGTGACGCTCCTCTCCCTGCTTTTCGCGGTGTTTCAAGGGAGAGCGGAGAAGCGGTCGCTGCAAAAAGAGCTGGAGAATCGCGCGGCCATCTTCGGCGACAGCATGGAAGGGAAAGTAGCGTCGCTGCTGGAGTACCGATCGCGCCGGCGACTTCAGGAACTTGCCGGAGAATTTGGAAAGCGTGAACCCCTGCTGGGCATCGCCGTGTTCGATAAGGGCGGTGAACGCCTGGCGGCCACTCCCGGTCTGGAGAATTACGTCAACACGGAGCTTCCCGTCATTCTGCAGTCGATTTCAAGCGACTCGCGCAAAGCCGAATTCAAAAGCCTGAATGAAAAGTACGTTCACTTTTACGTCGCCCCGGTTCACGATGAAGCGCAGGAAACCGGCGTACTGGTCATCATCCACGACGCGACCTACATCAAGGCTCAGACCATGCAGCTTTGGTGGCGCACCTTTCTGAGTACGCTGGCGCAAGTGGCATTCATCGCCCTCGTCACCCTGCTGATCATTCACTTAAGCATTCTCGGCCCCATCGCCCGGACGACAAAATGGATGAAGGAGCTGCGCGCGGGCCGGGGCGCCGCGGGGCGGCACGGCCTGGATGAGAAGGATTTATTCCAGCCTCTGGCCCAGGAAGTGACGCACCTGGCCCGCAGTCTGACCTATGCCCGGGCCGCGGCCCAGGAGGAAGCGCGTCTGCGTGAAACCGCAGAGGCGCGCTGGACCCCGGAGCGGCTGCGCGTTCACGTGCGCAGCAAGCTTGGTGACCGGCCATTTTTTGTCGTCTCCAATCGTGAGCCCTATGTTCACTCGTTTAAAGGCAAGAACGTGGAAGTCACGGTTCCGGCAAGCGGACTGGTGACGGCGGTCGAGCCCATCCTGCGAACCTGCCAGGGCATCTGGCTGGCGCACGGCTCTGGCGACGCGGATCGCATGGTCGTGGACGAGCACGACTGCCTTCAGGTTCCTCCTGACGATCCGCAATACACCCTGAAGCGCGTATGGCTGACCAAGGAGGAAGAGGAGGGCTACTATTTCGGATTCGCAAATGAGGGCATCTGGCCGCTCTGCCACATTGCGCACACCCGCCCGATTTTTCGCTCCAAGGATTGGGAATACT
>JASHTZ010000618.1 GCA_030040295.1 Terriglobia bacterium
CCTTCCTGCTGCCTGCTTCACTGGGTCTTTGGCGTTGGGGTCGTAGTCTGGCATACTGGCGGGGTCTGCTTTGGAAAGAAATTGATCGAAGATGTGCTTTGCGGTTTTGATCGCGTCGGCCATGCAGGGAGTTTAGCACGGCCCGCTAGACGCGCAAGAAATTCCTCAGAGGCAACAACGCAGAGTTATAGCAGTACCGCAGTCTGCCTCCAGAGTTGCGTGGGCGGGCGTGTGCTATACTCCCCGTCCATGTCGACCCCCGAAACCGGCGTTTTTCACTCTGCCGGGAAACCCTATCGATTCGTGATTCTGGCCTTTGCCGCGCTGATGGCCTTTGGCAGCTACTTTGCCTATGACAGCGTGGGCGCCATTGAGACCACTCTCATCCAGGTGTTCCACACGGACCGCGCGGCTATTGGCACGATGTACACGATGTACAGCGTGGCCGCGGTGTTCGCCGTGCTGGCGGGTGGGTTTCTCATTGATCGCGTGGGCGTGCGTCGCGGCAGCTTGATCTTCTCCGCATTTGTTGTGGCGGGAGCGGCTCTGGTGGCGTGGGCGCCCAGCCTGGCGGTGCTCGACATCGGGCGCGTGATCTTCGGCATGGGCTCGGAATCGATGATCGTCGCGCAGAGTGCCATCACCGCGCGCTGGTTTACGGGCAAGGAACTGGCCCTGGCGTTCGGCATCACGCTCACGATTGCTCGCCTGGGAACGCTGTTTTCATTCAACACGGAGGAATTGCTGGCCAGCCGCTACGGATGGCGCGAGGCGCTGTGGATTGCGGCAGCATTGTGCCTGCTGAGCCTCATCTGTAATTGGATCTATACGTTGATGGACAAGCACGCCGAGCCGATTCTGCATCTGCCGGAGTCGGGCGGCGGCGACAAGATCACTTGGAGCGACGTGGGGAAATTCCGCCCCACATACTGGTTCGCGGTGGGAATCTGTGTGACGTTTTACTCCGCAATTTTTCCCTTTACGGCGCTGGCCACCGATTTCTTTCATGACAAGTGGGGCATGCCGATGGCTTCCGCCGAAGGGTTGGGATTCGTGCAGGGCGTATTCTACAACTTTACGCACATGTTCTCGACTGCCCAAGGTACGACGTCGATCATTATCGCGGCCTCAATGATTCTCGCGCCCTTCGCCGGAGGTTTTGTAGATCGAGTGGGCCGCCGCGCATCGCTGATGGTGCTGGGCTCATTACTTATCGTTCCCGCGCATCTCATGCTGGGCCTGACGCACGTCTCGCCGATTATTTCCATGATTGTGCTGGGCGCGGCGTTCGTCCTTGTGCCCGCCTGCATCTGGCCGAGCGTGCCGCTCATCGTGGATGCGCGCCGCGTGGGCACGGCGTTCGGCGTGATGACCGCTATCCAAAACCTCGGTCTCGCAACCTTTCCCATCGCCAACGGCGCCCTGCGCGACGCCACACACGGCTATACAGCCAGCCAGATTATGTTCGCCACGCTCGGCTTCCTGGGGCTGATTTTCTCGATTCTCCTTCTCCGCGCCGACCACCGCGAAGGCGGGAGTTTGGAGCGGGCGAAGTAGCCCTGTTTGGCCGCGTAATGTCGTCTACTGATTCAAGAGTTTTGTAAAATCGTCAGGTGTGATCTCAATTTCGCGCAGGATTTCTCGGATCAGAGGGCGTGCAAGGTTTCTACCGGGATGATTTGGAATAGTTGTTGTCCGGCCGTCAGGGTGGCGATAAAAAACGTGGCTTCCCTCTTGACGAACCACCTCAAAACCAAGCTGCAAAAGAACCCTTTCAATTTGTCGAAATCCTACAATAGGGAGGCGACTCACACCGCTACCTCAATTTGCTGCAATCCAACGAAATGCGGGAGATCTTCGACTGAGCCCTTATATTCTTCGAGGCACAATTCAAGGACCTCTTTCAGGTTCCTTTGAAGTTCATCCAGGCTTGCGCCTTGCGTATGCGCCCCGGGAATGCCCGGGATGGTCGCCACATAAAGCTTCGTCTCAGGGTCCCACTCAACGTAAGCAGAAAATGTTCTCATGGGTGCTCCTAAGTTACATTCTACATCGCAAATTCAACTTTCGATGCTTGTCGATCACTGCCCCAACAACTCCAGAAACCTTCCCACCGTCTCGATGCCGCGGTAGAAATTGGGAATATGGAATTTCTCATTGGGGGCGTGGAGATTATCGTCAGGCAGGCCGAAGCCCATCATGACGCTGGGCACATTGAGACATTTCTGGAACGTTCCCACCACGGGAATTGACCCGCCGGAGCGCATGTAGACGGTCTTTTTCTTGAAGACCTGCTCGAGTGCCTCAGCGCCGGCGGCAATCCAGCGGCTTTCGGTGCTTACCACGGAGGCGGGTGCGGAACTCAGAATGCGCACCACGGTTTCAATTCCCTTGGGTGTAATCTTTTTCACGTACTTTGTGTATGCTTTGATGATTTCCTTGGGATTCATGTCGGGCACCAGGCGCATGCTCACCTTGGCGGTGGCGACGGCGGGGATGACGGTCTTGGCGCCCTCGCCGGTAAAGCCTCCGCGAAAGCCGTGGACTTCCAGCGTGGGCCGCGACCATAGCCGCTCGAGCACGCTGAAGCCTTTTTCGCCCACCAGCGCCGTGGTGCCGATTTCTTTCTTCATGAACGCCTTTTCGTCAAAGGGCAGCTTCTTCCAGCTCTTCAGTTCCGCCTTCGTGGGTTCCTTCACGCGCTTGTAGAAGCCGGGAATCAGGATTTTGCCTTTCGGCCCTTTGAGCAGGGTGATCATCTCGGCCAGCGCCTGCATGGGATTGGGCGCCGCGCCGCCGTACATTCCCGAGTGCAGATCGTGGGCCGCAGCGCGCGCTTCAATTTCCGTGTAAACCAGGCCGCGCAGGCCGGTGGTGAGGGTGGGCAGGTCCGGCGCAAAGAGTTCCGTGTCGCACACCAGCGCCGCGTCGCACTTTAACTTTTCGGGATTTGCTTCCACGAATTCGTCGATGTGCTCGCCGCCCACTTCCTCTTCGCCTTCGATCAGGAATTTGATGTTGATCGGCGGCTTGCCTTGAGTCTTGAAAAATCCCTCGACGGCCTTCACCAGCAGATAGACCTGGCCTTTGTCGTCCACGGCTCCGCGCGCGTAAATGTTGTCGTTGCGGATGGCGGGCTCGAAGGGCGGCGATGTCCACTCCTCCAGCGGATCGGCGGGCTGCACGTCATAGTGGCCGTAGATCAGCAGCGTGGGCTTCCCCGGCGCTTCCAGCC
>JASHTZ010000619.1 GCA_030040295.1 Terriglobia bacterium
ATGGGACTTGGCAAGTTTGAAGGTTTTTACGGGGTTCGAGCCGAACACCAGCAGGGCTTTAATCTCGCCCGCCTCAACACCTTTAAGAATCGAGCGAATATCGCGCCCCGGCGCCAGTGGGATCTTTGCTCCCCAGGCAGACTCCAGTTTTTCCTGCGCCACGCGGTCGCCCAGCGGTTGATAACCGGGCAACACATCGGGGAGCAACCCCATGTCGGCGGCGCCGCGTGAATTGGCATAGTCGCCGAGCGCGACAAATCGCGTGCGTCCGGGAAGGGTGAGCCCCCACTGCACCAGGTCCGCCACATCTCGGCCTACAATCTCGTCCCCAAAAATGATTATCGTGTCGGATTCTTTCTGAAGATTATCGCGAAGCGTGGCCAGAGCCGTTGCCTGTGCCGCCAGCGTTTGCGAAGGCTTACCCCCCAGCGCACGTACTGCCTCCGCCACCGCTCCCGCCGGAATTTGGACGCATTGCCTCGCCTGCCGCTGCAATTTGACTTCGTGGTCGTTCAGAAGATAGATGTGCGCATCGCGCTGGCGGGCCGCCTGGCGGATTTGATAGGCAATCAGCGGGTGCTGGTGCGTCGCGTCGTTGCCAATGAGCAGGATACTGCGCGCCTCGCCGATTTCTTCGATCGTGGCATGGCGGTCGGGAACTCGAGCGGCGGTCAACGCGCCCACCAGGGAAGAAAAATCGGCGGTCCGATGGTGGTCCAGGTTATTGGTTTTGAGAATCGTGCGCGCAAACCGCCCGAGAAGATAATTCTCCTCATTCGTGGTGCGGTTGGAACCGATCACGGCGATGGAAGCGGGTCCATGCTCCTTTAAAATCCCTTGCAGGCGCGCCACCGCCAGCTCCAGGGCCTCCTCCCACGTTCTGGATTCCTGATTGCCGTTCTTGCGGATGAGCGGCGCGGTGAGGCGCTGATCACTGTTCACGAAGTCCCAGCCAAACCGGCCCTTGACGCAGAGGAATTCGCCATTGAAACCCGCATGGTCGCGGTTATTGGCGCGAATGATCTTGTTATTGCGAATCGCCAGCGTCGTCTTGCACCCATCGCCGCAGTGGTTGCAGACGGTGCCCGTGTAAGTCATCTCCCACGGGCGGGTCTTGTAGCGGTATGTGCCGCTGGTGAGCGCGCCGACGGGGCAGATATCAATACACATGCCGCACTCTTCGCACTCCAGTTTTTCGCCCTGGTTGGGAATAATTTCGCTGTGCGCGCCGCGGAAGCCGATGCCATAAGCATTCACGTCCAGACCTTCGTCGCAGACGCGCACGCAGCGGTAACAGAGAATGCAGCGCGGCCAGTCGTAATAGACCAGGCTGGAAAACTTCCGCTCATCGTGGTGAAGCTTGGCTTCCATGAAGCGCGTTTCCGCCGCGCCATATCGGAACACGGCGTCCTGCAACTCGCACTCGCCGCCCTTGTCACAGACCGGACAGTCGAGCGGGTGATTGGTAAGAAGGAATTCCAGCATGGCCTTGCGCGCATTCTTCGCTTCCTCGGTTTCGGTGTGGACCACCATGCCGTTGGTGGCGATGGTGGTGCAGGCGGTCTGGAGCTTGGGCATTTTCTCGATCGTTACGAGGCACATGCGGCAGGCGCCCTGAAGCGTGAGGCCGGGATAGTAGCAATACGACGGAATCTCGATGCCGGCCTGTTTCGCCGCCTCAATCACCACGGTCCCAGCCGGAACCGTCACGGCCTGGCCATTGATGGTGAGGGTCACGGGAGCGGCGGATTCATTCACGCGCGGCGAAAGGCTGGGGCTGCGCGTGTAGGGACCCGGAACTTGCAGGTTCTCCTCTTTGGGAGGCAGGTCCAGGATGACGAAACGGGGATCGTGCGTCTGTCCGTTCATGCGACGCTCACCGCCTTTTTCTCGTAGGGGCAAGAACCAAGCTTGAGGTGTTCATCGAACTCGCCTCGGAATTTCTTCAGAATACTGATGGCGGGCATGGCCGCGGCATCTCCCAGGGGGCAGAGGGTTTTGCCCAGGATATTATAGGAAACATCCAGAGCCGTGTCCGCATCATCGGGCAGCGCTCCGCCGCCGTGGAAGCGCTTGATCATGTAATTCAGCCAGGACGTTCCTTCGCGGCAGGGAATGCACCAGCCGCAGGATTCGTGCGCGTAAAAGTGCATAATGCGGCCCATGACTTTCACCATGCACGTGTCTTCATCCATGATCACGACGCCGCCGGAGCCCAGCATCGATCCAATCTTCGCCACCGAGTCGTAATCCATGTTGACGTCAATCTCGTTGGCCAACAGCACCGGGCACGATGAGCCGCCGGGAATCACCGCCTTGAGCTTTTTGCCGCCGCGCACGCCTCCGCCAATTTCCTCGATCATCCGGCGCAACGGAAATCCCATGGGCAATTCGTAAATGCCCGGGCGGTTGATGTGCCCGCTCAGACAGAAAAGGCGAGTGCCGCCGTTCTTGGGCGAGCCGAGCTGCGCATACCACTCCGCGCCTTTCAGGATGATGTGCGGGACGTTGGAAAGGGTTTCCACGTTGTTGATGACGGTCGGCCCGCCGTAAAGCCCCACCACGGCCGGAAACGGCGGCTTGATGCGCGGGTAACCGCGCAGGCCTTCCAGTGAGTTGAGCAGCGCGGTCTCTTCCCCGCACTCGTAGGCGCCGGCCCCCGTGTGAGTGCAGATGTCGAAATCGAAACCTGAGCCCAGGATGTTCTTGCCCAGGTATCCGCCGGAATACGCTTCTGACAGCGCGCGGTCTACGATATCGAGCAAGTAGCGATACTCGCCGCGCACGTAGATGAATCCCTGGTGCGACTGGATGGCGTGGCCGGCGATAATGATGCCCTCAATGAGCTGGTGGGGGTCGTATTCCATCAGCGGACGATCCTTGCAGGTGCCCGGCTCGCTTTCATCCGCGTTGCAAACCACGTATTTGGGCTTGGCTGATTGCTTGGGGACAAAGCTCCACTTCATTCCCGTATTGAAACCCGCGCCGCCGCGGCCGCGCAGCCCGGAATTCTTCACCACGTTGATGACATCGTCGGGCGTCATCGCCAGGGCTTTCTTCAAAGCCTCGTAGCCTTCGTTTTCAACGTACGTCTTCAGAGAAGTTGAGTCGGGCAAGCCAAAACGCTTGCTGATCACCTTCACTTCCAGGGGGCTATTGCCCATCGGGTTGTTGTAACCAGGCATTTTCTGTTGCTTAAGACACGAAATTCACTTCTTTTTGTATTCGTTAATTACTTCGTCGATCTTCGCCGGCGTCAGGTTCTCGTAGAAGTCGTAATTCACCTGCATGGCAGGCGCGCCGCAGCATGCTCCCAGGCACTCCACTTCTTCCAGCGAAAACCGGCCATCCGCCGTGGTTTGCTTGTGCTTGATTCCCAGCTTGTTGCTGCAATGTTCAAAAACATCGTCCGCCCCGCGCAACATGCACGAAATATTGGTGCACACCTGAAAATTGTACTTGCCCAGAGGCTTGCGGCGCAGCATGGAGTAGTAGCCGATCACTTCGATGACTTCGATGGGCCGAACGTCCACGCGCCGGGCCACTTCGGCAATGACTTCCTCGCTCACGCAACCTACTTCATCCTGTGCGTAAAGAAGCAACGGCACCATCGCCGACCGCTTGAGCGGGTAGCGAGCGATGAGCTGGTCGAATTTCTTGTGCAACGCTTCAGAAAGCATAAAAAAGGTTAAAGGGTAAACGTGAAAAACATTTGCTCTTCTATTTATCCGCTTCGAGTCCCACGCCAGCCGGTGGTTCCATTCTTCATTTTTTACCCTTTAACATTTGTTTTTATCTGTCCACTTCTCCGAGAACAATGTCGATCGTGCCGATGCACGCCACCACGTCAGCGATCAGGCGGCCTTCGATGAGCCTGGGCAGGGCCTGCAAATTCGCGAAGGAAGGCGCGCGCACGTGGCAGCGGAAAGGCTTCGGCGATCCGTCGCTGACCATGTAGAAGCCCAGCTCGCCGCGCGGCGATTCGATCGCCTGATAGACCTCGCCCACGGGCGGATGGAATCCCTCAGTCACAATCTTGAAGTGATAAATCAAGGCTTCGATGGAAGTTTTCATGCTCTCGCGCTCCGGCATCACGATATGCGGAGCGTTCGCCTTCACCGGCCCTTCGGGCAAGCCCTCCATCGCCTGATTTACGATGCGAAGCGACTGGCGCATTTCTTCGACTCGCGCGAGATACCGGCCGTAAACGTCGCCTTCGGTACGGGTTGAGACTTTGAAGTCAAACTTTTCGTAGCTTGAGTAAGGCTCCTTCTTGCGAATGTCCCAATCCACGCCGGAGCCACGCAGCGATGGACCGGAGAGCCCGTAGGCAATGGCGTCCTCGGCGGAAATGTACCCAACGCCCTGCGTCCGGCTGAGCCAGATGGGATTTCGAGTCAGGAGCGTTTCGTATTCCTCAATACGCGCGGGAAAACTCTTTGCAAATTTCTGCACGCCCTTCAGCCACCCGAGCGGCGGTTCGAGCGCCAGCCCGCCGATGCGGAAATAGCTGGTCATCATGCGCTGACCGGAGACAGCCTCAAAGATATGCAGAATTTCCTCGCGCTCGCGGAAGCAGTAGAGGAATACGGACATGGCGCCCAGGTCGATGGCATGCGTCCCGAGCCATACCAAGTGGCTTTGGATGCGCGTCAGTTCGGTGAGCAGCACTCGAATCCATTGTGCGCGCGGCGGGATTTCGAGGCCCAGCAGCTTTTCCGTTGCCAGACAGAATCCCAGGTTGTTGGAGAGAGGCGCAAGATAATCCATCCGGTCGGTAAGAGTGATTCCCTGGTGATAGGTTTTGCTCTCGAAGGACTTTTCAAACCCGGTGTGCAGGTAGCCGATGTCGTATAGGGCTCGCACCACGGTTTCGCCCTCAAGCTCCAGCACTAGGCGCAGGACGCCGTGCGTCGAGGGATGCTGCGGACCCATACTGAGAATGACCCGCTCTTCGTGACCAGGAATTCTCTCGAGGGTTATCGGCATCTAGCGGTAACCCTCCGTCGGATAATCTTTGCGCAGAGGGTAGCCCTCCCACTCATCCGGCAGCAGCATACGGCGGAGGAAGGGATGACCATCAAACCGGATGCCGAATAAATCGAAAACTTCACGCTCGAAGGCATTGGCGGAAGGCCAGACGGAAAAAGCCGAAACCGCGTGAGGGTCGTCGCCGCCCACTCGAACCTTGAGGCGCAACCGCTGGGCATTTTGGAGGGAAAGTAGGTGATAAACCACTTCGAACCGCGGTTCTTGCGGGTATAAATCCAGCGCAGTCACGTCGGCAAGGAAGCTGAATTTCAGGTCTGATTCATCGCGAAGGAACTCGCAGGTTCGAATAAATTGCGCGGGGCGGATGTAGACAGTTACCTCGCCTCGGAAGGTACGCGCGTCTTCCACCGCTTCGGCGTCGAACTCTCGCAGCTTGACCAGTGCTGGGAACGTTTGTAAGTCAGCGGCCATAGATTCGAATAATCCGCTCGTCGGGCCTCCACCTTAAGGCTGGACACCGGGGAAAGGCAGCTACGCAGACCAAATAGTTTGATGATCAGTGACCGGTGGAGGGTTCCAACGACCCAGTCATGTTGTTCGGCTGATCATCCGCTCTTACCTTATATCCGATGATCAGCGAGTCCAGTCGAGAGCGCCTTTTTTCCAAATATACACATAGCCCGCAAACAGAATCGCAATGTACACAAGCATTTCAAAGAAGCCGGGCCATCTCAGGCTCTTGAAAACCACCGCCCAAGGATAGAAAAACACGGCCTCGACTTCGAACAGGATGAAGAGCATTCCAACCAGATAGAAGCTGATGGAAAAGCTCCCTCGTGCATCGCCCACGGGTGTAATGCCGCACTCGTAGGGTGCCAGCTTTTCCTTGGAGGGCCGCTTTACCCCCACCCACCATGAAAGGCCCAGCATGCCTATGGCGAGCGCCACAACGCAAATCACTTGAATCAGTACGGGGATGTAAACTCTAGCCATTACAGTCACTTAGCGGGACTTCGATGTGTCTTGCCCGGACTGAAAACTATACGGGGGCGATCCGAAGAGTGTCAAGTTTTTTCTTGCCTCATGGGGACGTAGCCAGTAACATCAAATTGAAATTGTCAGAGTAATTCCTGCAGACGGGGAACAGAGCCATGGTGATGGGGTTCAACACCGACATCAAACACGAAGGCGTGGTGTATCACATCCAGACCGAACCCCGGAAGGATGCCGGAATCGATACCACGGTTTACACAAAGGGCGCGGTGATTCACAAGTACAAGAGCTCCTACCAGGATTTGCTGGACGCACCCGACTTCAGCGACGAGAAATTGAAGCGCCGACTGGAGGAACAGCATCGCCTCATCATCTCGCGTATCCGCGGCGGCGAGATTAAGCCCACCGCTCAACCCCCAAACCCTGCCTGAATCGGAGCTCTCCTTGATCAAGATCCACCTCAACGGGGAACTTCGCGAAGTTCCTGAGAACTTGAACTTGGCCGCGCTGCTGGAATGGCTCAAAATGCCTCTCGATCGCGTGGCGGTGGAGCGCAATCGCCAGGTCACACCCAGGTCTGCCTGGTCAGAAACGATCATCCTGCCCGACGATGAATTGGAAGTGGTACACTTTGTGGGAGGCGGCATGGACACCAGCCCGCAGCTCATCGCCAATAGCTGGAAGACAACACCGTTATCGCCACCGGCGGGCGAAAAATGAACCTCGCCATCCCTAATCCCGTCCACTTCACGGTCGTCGACCTGCTTATCAAGCTGGCGGTCATGGCTTTGCTTGCGGGGTTTATTGCTCGCTTCAGTGAATTCCGGCGCCTGCTGATGATCGAACAGCGGGGCCCGCGAGAAAAAATCAGTTTCGCCGTGTTCCTGGGTTTACCCTTCATGATTGGGGTATTGGCGCGCCTGGGGGCCGACTATGCGACCGCGGATTTGAGTTTAGAAATCATTGTGGTAGCGGGATTGCTGGGTGGAACGATTGTAGGCCTGGCAGTGGCGTTGATCGTCAACCTGCCTATTCTGTTCATTGCCTTTTGGGTCGCCCTCCTGCACCTTTTTCCCACATTAGTAAGCAGCGTCCCAGCCTGGATGATTCCGATCGACCGTCCCGAGGTGCTTGCCCCCCTCATGGCCACACTCTACGCTGTGGTGGCAGGCACGGCGCGCTGGGTGTGCCCGGATAAAGAGGAAATCTGGAAGTTTTCGCCCTCCATTGACCTGAGCCTCTATCGTTCCATCCGCCAGAGATTCAGGCATCCGGCCATCGACTGGCGGGTGCTCTTCTCCCTCATCTGCATTCTCCTCGAAATCACCCGCATGTATGTTGGCCACATTTCACGGGGCACGTTGTTTTATCCTACTTCGCCACATTTTTGGCCGAAAGCACTCATTGTGCTGGCCACGTTAATTGCCGTAGGCCTGCCCGTGCGCATCTGGAATACCACGCGTATGGAACGGAAGCTCGAAGAGCAGGAAAAGACGCTCCTGGTGGCGCGCATGGACGCGCTGATCAGCCAGATCAACCCGCATTTTCTGTTCAACACGCTGAACACCATCTCCTCGCTGATCCGCTTCGATCCGGACACGGCGCGCGACGTGCTCCACAAGCTCTCAAATATTCTTCGACGCCGGCTGAAAGCTCAGGTACACTTCTCCCCCCTCCAGCAAGAGTTGGAGTTCATCGACGATTACCTGGATATTGAAGTAGTACGGTTCGGGCGCGACAAGTTGCATATCCGCAAGGAGATTGACCCTGAGACTTTGGATATGGTCGTCCCCAGCATGATTCTGCAACCGCTTGTGGAAAACGCCCTGCGGCACGGCATTGCGCCCAAGGTGGAGGGCGGCGTGATCACCCTTCGGGCCCAGCATGGCAACGGACGCCTGACAGTGGAAGTTCTCGATGACGGCGTGGGCATCTCCGAGCATCGGCGGACGGAGATATACGGAAGCGGTATCGGCATCAGCAACGTGCGCGAGCGCCTGAAGGTCGTCTATGGGCAGGATTTCGCCATGAAGATTGACAGCCAGCCGGGGAAGGGAACTGCCATTCGGATCGAAATGCCCGAATTGCTCACCTCAATTCCCGCCGAGCCTGCCGAGCAACCGACGGCTCTCTCGCGCTGAGGCTGCGGATTTGCAAAGATTTAGAGCCACGGCATCCTGTTACGACAAAAAAGAAGCGAGGTTTCGGCATGGCCAACGATGACCCCATGGGGAAGAAAAGTCCGCCGCCTTCAATGAGTATGATTGAGCCGCGGCTGCGCAACATCTACCTTCAATTCTATAAGGAAGGGTATTTCAAGGAGTCCGCCCTGGATCTCAAAACCAAGGAGCTGATCGCCATTGGCTGCTCGTTGATCGCCAAGTGCGAGGGCTGCCTGGAAGGGCACCTCAAGAAGGCGCTTGAACTGGGGATTACCAAGCATGAAATCAGCGATGCGATCGTGGTGGCCATCGGCATTGCCGCCGCAGGCGTAATGGATTTTTCGGACAAGGCGGCCGTCAAACTCGATTTGCATCATTTCGATTAAAACCGGGATACGGGGTTCGAGAAAAGGGATGCGGGACAAGGGATAAGGGAGATCCGTCCTGGTGAGCTGAATTGCCCGTCGCAGGTGGGGTGCTTAATCTGTCGCCTGCTCAGGGAGAAACCACGCGGGGCTTTGCCAGGCGTCGCGAAGGGAATTGCTCCCGTTCGAATCTGAGTCGATTATCCTTACTTCCTTATCCCATTCCCCATATCCCGCACGCCGTTTCCCTAATCCCGATGGATCTCATCGTCATCGCCATCCTCTTCCTCCTTCTCTTTCTGGGATTAGCCGACAACCAGATGATCGCGGCGCTCTTGCCGGCGCTGGTCAAGGCGTTCCGCATCGAAGTCTCAACGGCCGGGCTTCTGGTGGTGGTATATTCGGCGGCAGCGGCCGTGGCGTCATTTTTTTCCGGCACGCTTTCTGACCACTTTGGCCGGCGGCGATTTCTGCTGGCGGGGGCGGCGTTTTTTGCCGCAGCTTCCTGGGCGGCCGGGGAAAGCCGCACATTCAACCAGCTTTTGCTGGCCCGTGCTTTGACGGGTTTGGCGGCTGGGACGCTCTCAACCTGCTCGGTCACGTTCGCTGCGGATTGGTTTGCATACAACGTTCGCGGAAGGGCCATCGGGTTGATCTCCACCGCATATTTTGCCGCGCCTATTCTGGGTGTTCCGATTGCCGCGCAGATCGCCGACCGCTTCGGCTGGCAGCGATCGTTCCTCTTCTTCGCGGGTCTTGCGGTAGTTTGCACATTGGCGTCTTTCCGCCTGCCCCCGGAGCGATTAAACCCTCAGCCGTCAGGTTACAAGTTGCGCACGGCAGGCAACGCCTTTCGTTCATTCCTCTCCCGCCGCGACACCTCGGCGGCATTGGTGATTTCCTTCCTGGTGTCGGGTGGTCTGGTGGGATTCTTGACCTACATCGGTGAATGGCTGAACATCAAGTTTGGCCTTCCAACTCGCACCATCGGCTGGGTGTTCATGTTGGGAGGGTGCGTGGCAGTTTTCACCGCACCCTTGGGCGGAATTCTTTCCGACCGTATGGGGAAGCGCGACGTATGCATCGCCAGCAATGTGCTGCTGGCGGTTGCTGTCGTGTTCGTCCCGTTCTTGCCCTGGGGGATCGCCTTGCTCGGTTTGTTCGGGCTTGCCAGCCTGGGCGCGGCATTCCGCCAGGGGCCTTTGACGGCCCTCATGACGGAAATGGTGCCCGCGGTGCAGCGCGGCTCATTCATTGCCTTGCGGAATATTGCGTCTCAAATGGGAATCGGCGCCACAGCATACGTGGGCGGGGTGCTCTTCCAAAAGTCCGGATACGGAGCCGTAACCACGCTCTGTGCTGCGATGACGGCGATGGTGGTGATATTGTTGGCGACCCACATTGTGGAGCCGCGCGGCGAGGAGGGCGAAGCCGCATAGACCTTCAGAGTGGGGTTACTCGAATTTTGAAATATAATCAAGGCGAATGGCCGTGGGCAAAACCAGATCCCGCAGTGGCAGAAAGACCAAGAAAACCTTGCTCCGCTCCCGGCAAGCCGCACGCAGCGAAGAAGGTGTGGACGTGACACTGATTCACTGGATGCTGTCACTCACTCCGATTGAGCGGTTGAAGTTCGCGCAGGAAAACTCTCGTGCAATTTTGAGATTGCGCCGTGCAAACCC
>JASHTZ010000620.1 GCA_030040295.1 Terriglobia bacterium
GTCTACGAGCGTCGTAATATAGGCTGATGGATTGCAACTGAATGTGTTGTCCTCTATATAGACAGCATTTGAAGCTCCCGGTACGGTGGAGTCAGCGGCCGCCCAAGACCCGTCACCGTAGTTCTCACCGTTCCAGCCGTCGGAGTACACAAAAATTCCGCCAGACTCTTGACCATCAATTCCGCAACCCGTCCAGGTGGAGTGGTCTATTACGCCGCCCCATGTTCCGCTGGACACTTGGATTTCGAGAAATGGTGTAATCGTATCGTTAGGAATGGACATGTCGTACACACGAAACGATTGCATGTTCCCTTCAATCGTGACGTTGGGAATGGCCAGTTGGTTGTCAGTAGCCACTCCCTGAAGCGTGAAATTGGACATGGTCACAACGTTCGACGGGCAATCGACATTAAAGGTGATCATGGGCGACCCGCCGGACGCCTTCGATACGTCGTC
Organism: Terriglobia bacterium; assembly: GCA_030040295.1. Taxonomy (GTDB): domain Bacteria; phylum Acidobacteriota; class Terriglobia; order UBA7540; family UBA7540; genus Bog-366. The sequence continues at coordinate 457 of JASHTZ010000620.1, forward strand.
GCCAAGTGTCGTAGAGGATTGCCCGGCTCCCACCAGATTAATGCAGGCCGAGATGGTAAGTGGACTGCTCCAGTCCGTCTGAGAACAGGAGGGGATGAGTATATTGTCCCCGTTCACTGCCGTGTGCGTGGGCCCGTTGATGACCGCACTCACGTCGGAAAAGGCGCAGGAGGCGGCCGTGTAGGTGCCCTGTGCTTTCGCTTTCGGGCAGAAGATGAAAATCAATGAAATTGCCAAAAGCGACCACTTAATAATCTTAACCATGGTTCAAAATCCCCCATTAAGGATTATTTTCGGCCCGGTCTGGTCATACTTGACAGGCGACCAACCGTTCCTGCACATTCAGTGATATTCTTACGCTTTCGGTCGCTGAGGGGCGGGGCGACACTTAGCACGACAGGTCCACAAACGACCCAAATATCTAACAAAAAAAAAGGGTTGTCAAGTGTGGTCTATTGCAATCCTTAGGGAAATAGTCCAGTTAGGGTTATCGGGTACCCGCCGCAGCAGGACAGAAAGTCAGTTGGTTCTGTTGAATTATTATTTCAAAGACGAAAAATGAAACCGCTCGTCTCGATTCTAATCCCCGCCTACAATGCCGAACGTTGGATTGGCTACACGCTGCAATCTGCGATTGCACAGACTTGGCCGCGCAAGGAAATTATTGTTGTGAACGACGGGTCCACGGACCGGACGGCAGAAGTGGCCCTGAGATTTGCCTCGAAAGGCGTCAAGGTGGTGTCGAAGGAAAACGGCGGCCTTTCCTCTGCCGTTAACCACGCCTACCGGCTGTGCCAGGGCGACTACATCCAGGAGCTGGACGCGGATGATCTGATGGCGCCGGACAAGGTCGAACGGCAGCTTGCCGCGCTGCGCGAGGGTGACAGCAAACGCGTGCTACTTTCCTCCCCTTGGGCACCCTTCTTTTATCGCACCCGCGGTGCGCGGTTCGTTCGCAACTCCCTTTGGCAGGATCTTGCTCCTGTCGATTGGCTTCTGAGCAAGATGAGCAAAGGTATCCACATGCAGAACGCCACTTGGCTCATGACCCGAGAGTTGGCGGAGGCTGCGGGGCCGTGGAACGAGAGCCTTAATTATGATCAGGACGGGGAATATTATGCGCGAGCTCTTTTGGCTTCGGACGGCACGCGTTTTGTGCCCGAAACCGGGATTTACTACAGATTATCCGGTACGAACAGCATCAATTACATCGGCTCGTCCAATAAGAAGAAAGACTCCCTGCTGGTTTCAATGAAACTGCACATGCAATATCTGCGCTCGCTCGAGGATAGCGAACGCGTCCGCCGCGCCTGCGTAAGCTACATGCAGAACTGGTACAGCAATTTCTACGCTCAGCGACCCGATATCGTGGCGGAATTGCAGAGAATCGCCGATGAACTGGGCGGCTGCCTGCACCCACCGAAGCTGCGATGGAAATACGCGTGGATGCACTCGATTTTCGGATGGGCAGCCGCGCAGCGGGCGCAGAGCGCGCTCCCGCATTTAAAGGCTGACTGCATGAGACAATGGGACAGAGTCATGCACAAGCTGGAGACTCGCAGGACATCCCCCGGAGTGTCAGCCTCCGCCGCGGCAGCCGCCCAAAAAGATGAACGGGCTGTCTGACCTCCTTCATGATGAATCCGACCATCTCAATCGCCAGCGATCGATCACCTATTGAAAATCGACTCGCCGTGGCCTTGCTCACCGGCGGCAGCGACCGGCCATACGTGTTCGGGTTGGCACCCGCGCTAGTAGCGCAGGGGGCCAACCTGGACCTGATTGCCGGTGAGGACCTTGAATGTCCCGAGTTCCATGGAAAGCCGGGGCTGAACTTCATGAAGTTTCGAAGCGATCAAAGTCCGAATGCCAGCATCCTGAGAAAAACCAGCCGGGTGCTAAGTTATTATGCCAAGCTGATTCGCTATGCTGCCACTGCCCGCCCGAAGATTTTTCATATTTTGTGGAACAACCGGTTTGAATTTTTCGACCGAACGCTGCTCATGCTGTATTACAAGCTCCTGAGGAAGATGATTGTCCTGACTGCGCACAATGTGAACGGCCGGAAGCGCGATTCCACAGACACGCTTCTCAACCGGATTACCCTGCGCATCCAGTATCGCTTGTGCGACCACATCTTTGTTCATACCGAGAAAATGAAAGATGAACTGTTACGGGACTTCAGAGTGGATGGACGGAAGGTGACGGTCATCCCCTTCGGGATCAACAACACCATTCCGAATACACAACTTACGCCCGCGGAGGCGAAACTGCGGCTGGGCATACCCGAGGGCAAAAAGGCAATTCTATTCTTCGGCAGGATCGCCCCCTATAAGGGGCTGGAATATCTTGTCACAGCATTCAAAAAGCTCCTGAACAATTGTGATGACTACATGCTGATCATTGCTGGGAGGCCGGACAATTGCGCGCAATACTGGAGTCCCCTCCGGGAAGCAATCCAGAAGGATTTGCAGATGGGGCGAATACTCCTCAAGGCGGAATTTATTCCCGATGAGGTGACGGAAGTTTATTTTAAGGCCGCCGATGTTCTCGTGCTTCCCTATAAGGACATCTTTCAGAGCGGTGTTTTGTTCACGGGACACAACTTTGGACTACCGACCATCGTCGCCGACGTGGGATCGCTGCATGAGAATGTCATCGAGGGTGAAAC
>JASHTZ010000621.1 GCA_030040295.1 Terriglobia bacterium
CCACGCCCTGCGCCTCCTGCTCCGCAAACGCCACGGACGCCTGAACCTGCGGTTTCACCCACCTACATTCGGGATGTTCGCCCGCCATTCTACAAACGGCCCGCGGTTATTTTGATCGTGGTCCTGATTATCGGAGCGGGAGTGTGGTATCAGCTTACCCATCGGCCCACGGAGGAAAGCGCCCAGCATCTTTCCGCGGCGGCTGACCTTGAGCGCCGGCAACTGCTTCCCCAGGCTGAAGAGGAGTACCGTGCCGCCTTCCAGCTCGATCCGAACAATGAAGCGGTTCAATCCGCATTGGGTCATGTCCTGGTGGAAGAACGAAAATGGGATGACGCCATCAGCACGCTGCGTGCGGCAGTCGCCTCGCGTCCCGATGATGCCGTAGCTCTCAACAATCTGGGCGTAGCGCTCGAAACCGTTGGAAGCGTAAATGAGGCCATCCCGGATTTTCAGGAAGCGATTCGCCTTCAGCCCGATTACCTGGAAGCCCATTCCAACCTCGGCCAAGCCTTGGAAAAGCAGAGCGACTTTAAAGGATCGGCAGTCGAATTCCACGAGGTTCTCCGTCTGAAACCCGATAACGCTGAAGCGCATTTTCACCTGGGGCTCGCTGCTTATAAGCAGGGCGATACCGATGGTGCAGTGAACGAATATCGCGAGGCCATCCGAATCCAGCCAGGTTTTGCGCTGGCCCATTTCAGCCTGGGCGGCGTTCTATACGACCGCGGTGATCATGACGCGGGCATCGAGGAGCTGCGAATTGCCTACTCCCTCTCTCCCGATGATCCGGAGATTCGCGCCGCCTATCAAAAACTCCTGGAAAAATAATTTGGGCCATTCCTGAAGTTCAATTTATCCGAAGTGGCATCGGAACTGCGATGGTGGAGACGCATATTGGAAGTAGCTGGAGGTCTGCCAAACTTGACTTCCGGCTCCGGCTCTGTTAACTTCAAAGTCGTGGGGAGGGCAGGGAGTTACCCTTAGGAGCGAACCCCACACAGGAGATTCTATGCCCATTGAGCTGACGTCCAAGGCCGTTTCGAAGGTCAAAGAAATCATGTCTCAGCAGGAACCCCAGCCGGTCGGATTACGCGTGGGAGTTGCCGGAGGCGGATGTTCAGGTTTTTCTTACCAGATGAACTTCGAGAGCCAGAGCAATCCCATCGACAAGGTGTATGAGTTCGACGGCTTGAAGGTGTTCGTAGACCAAGCCTCGCTCATGTATCTGAACGGCACAAAAATTGATTACGTTGAGACACTCGAAGGAGCGGGATTCAAGTTTGAGAATCCCAATGTGAAGACGACGTGCGGCTGCGGCAGCTCTTTCAGTGTATAAGCTCGTGGAGCACCGATCGCAGTAACCTGGCAGGCGATTTAAACAATTTTGAGACCCCCGTGGCGCTCAAGGGCGTGCATGGGGGTTTTGCTTTTCAGGCAACAGTCCGCTTAACGGCGTCCACTTGTCTTCTACCCCAAAAAATGCGCGGCCCCCGAATTCGAGGCCGCGCATTGATGACCAAGCTGGTTTCCTATCAGCTACAGACCGACGCTTGGAGTAATGGCTTCCGATCAATTTGGAAGCTGGTGCACCTCTCTTGCCTGCATGACCCAGGTGGGAGCAGTCCAGGAGGCTCCTGTGAGGGTGGAAGTCCCGCTGGTTTGCAGATAGATCAAGTCCCCCCGAACATTCAAAGTGGGCGCAGCGGTCAAGTTGATTAAGCCGGAGACGCCATTAAAGTTGGTGTCCGGGTAGGTCAGCACGGTGATGGGATTTGCCTGGAACAACGCACCGCACGGAGTCATCGTGAAACCGCCGGTAATGCCGTCAGACTGGTCCGCCAGCAGTGTATTGAAGTTCCCCATCACGTTGCGCGGCCGCAGGAAAATGCGGTTCGCGGACATGCTCGGTGAAGTGCCCGAGCCGAGAACGCCAAACACTGCCACTTTCTCCGCCACACCCAGCGTTTGCGGACCCAAGGTAAACCCCTCGCGGTTCCAGTGCGGCCAATTAATGAAGTACTTCGTGCTGCTCGACACGGTAACATTCAGGCCGGAATGCATGGGAATTGTTCCGTTCATGCTGGGAACTTCATCGTCCACAAGCAGAGTGAACGAAGTTGCATTGCCCGAGCTATCGCGGGTGACGGCGAGGATTTTGCCGAGAAACGCCGACTTCTGGCTGGAGGGCGACGTTTGCTCCTCCGAATCAACGGTCTGGGCAATGATCTGCCCGCTGGTGTTGATGATGGCGTCCACCTCGACAAATGTGGTCGCCGCAAGGTCGGAGAAACTTGTTACGCCGTCGCCTTCAAATGTGGTGTTGCTGTCGGCGTAAATCGTATACGTTTGTCCTGTGCCATCGGCAACGGTTAGAGTGAAACTTCCCGTGAAGCCGCTCGGGAGGTTGCTCGTGGTGGTACTTCCCACAACACCATAGAGGGAATCGGCTTCACCGACGGTTGTTCCAGAGAGAGTATTGGGGGTGAGGGTAATTACCGGGTCTACTGTTCCCGTCACCTGGCCGGTGGAATCCACCTGTGCCGATTTGCGCAGATTAAAGTCCATGGTGAGCCCGGTGGTCGTGGAGGCTGACACCACCAAGGCCGGATTGATATTGATGGTGAAGGTCGATGCCGTCAGGGTAACGGGAACGGAGACGGCGCTGGGTGGGCTGGTGGCTGTATTGATGGCGTACATCTCCGGATTTGTAATGGTCATCTGCATCTGGCTGTAGGTGCCGGTCGCCACGCTGGCCGTGCTGATAACATTCGTGAAATCTTCCAGGCGGGCAAAATCCACCGTGGCAGGTGACGTGCTTGAAATAAGCGTTACCGGCGTACCACCGCCTTGCGGGATCAGGCTGGCGGAGGTGATGGTGGCGATAAAGGATTCAACGTCGCAAACGGGCGCATCGGTCCCGAAAGTGACCAGAGATCCGGAGGACAAGTTGGATGCCGTGCTTGAATTGGAGGCGCCGTTGGAACCGCAGCCAATCATCAAGGCTGCAACAACGATAAGCGCTGCGCCTGCCAGGAGTGCGATAACTTTTCTACTCATGAGAATATCCCCCTAAAAAAGTTGATTGTGTGTCCATCGCCACTTTTCGCATGTTTTTTCACGGACCCTTTTTACGACCAGGTCTCTAGCGTTGTCCTTCCGCCAAACTCACTTGTCGATTAACCAGTCTGACTACAATCGATTAGGATATTCCACAGTTGACATATTACCACGTTGAACGAGGAATTCCGCACTGTGGGGCACATTCACTTCGGGGCTTTTGCCGGTTCGCATATGCCGAAATCCGTTGTTCCTATTTGGGCCCTTATTCATTCCAACTACTGAGCGATCACTGCGTGTTCCGCTCCTGCCGTATTCAACCCTCATGCGGGCGGAAAGTTGCGGTGTAGGGAATTAACCTGACGGGCAAGCCTGAAGCGCTTAATTCAACATGGCGCGCAGGCGGCGGATTCCTGTGCGGGCGAGCTGATAGTGGGGGTCGATTTCCGCGGCTTTTTTGTAGCAGGAGAGGGCGCGTGCGAATTGATGTTTCATCTCCCACACCCGGCCGAGGTTGAAGTGGGGAAATGCCGGGTTGTCGTAACGCACCGCGCGGGTGGCCATTTCGAGCCAGGGAATGGCTTCGTTGGGCTCGCCCTTCTCGATGAGGTAAGCTCCAATATCGTTATACGGGTTGCCGAAGTCCGGATCGATCTCGATGGCACGGCGGCACTCCGCGATGGCCGCATCGTATTCACCCATGAAACTGTAGGTCCAGCCCAGAAAGGTGTGCGCTTCGGCGGTGGGGTAGGTTTCAATCGACTGGTGGTAGAGCTCCACAGCTTCGTGCAACTCGCCCTTCATTTGATGGCGATATGCGTCGCGGAAAAGCTCGATGGCCTGATTGAGAATTTCGTCTTCGGGCATCTCCTGGTCTCCAAGGAGCTTCGACAAGCGATCAAAACGTCCGCTATAATTATAACGCACTGAAGGACATCCTGTGAAAATTGCCCTGGCGCAAATAGACACCACGATCGGCGACTTTGCCGGCAATACCGATTTAATGGTCAAGAACGCTGCCTGCGCCCGCGAGCGCGGCGCAGACTTGGTGGTGTTTCCTGAGCTGGCCCTCTGCGGATATCCGCCCCGTGACCTGGTGGAAAAGCGCGGATTCATTGAGCGGTCGGAGAGCGAGTTGATCCGCCTGGCGCGCCGGTTGCCTCCCATTCCCACCCTGGTCGGTTACGTGCGCCGCTCGCTCGCCAGCCAGGGCAAGCAAGTGGCGAATGCCGCGGCCTGGCTGGAGGGCGGCCGTGTGGTCCTGGACTACGCCAAGATTCTGCTTCCCTTTTACGATGTTTTCGATGAGTCGCGTTACTTTGAGCCCGGCAATGCCGTGTGCATCCACAATTTCAAAGGCTCCCGTATTGGCATTACCATTTGCGAAGACGTGTGGAATGACAAGAATTTCTGGACAAATCGCCTCTACACACGCGACCCCGTTGAGGAGTGCATCGCCGGCGGCGCCAATCTGCTGCTCAACATCGCCTCCTCACCTTATACCACCGGGAAAATCCAATTGCGTTACAACATGCTGAAGGCGATCGCCGGCAAGCGCAACATTCCCGTGGCTTACGTCAATCACGTGGGAGGAAATGACCAATTATTGTTTGATGGTTCAAGCCTGGCCTTCAACGCTCGCGGTGAGCTCTGCGCGCGCGCCCGCGCCTTCGCTACGGATCTGGTGATTTTCGATACTGAAGACGGCGAGCGGGAAATCCAAGACGCGCCTGCCTCCGAATCCGAGGAAATCTATCTGGCGCTCACGGTGGGCATTCGCGATTACGTGCGCAAGTGCGGATTTAAGAAGGCCCTGGTGGGTTTGAGCGGTGGCATCGATTCTTCGCTCGTAGCCGCGCTGGCGGCGGACGCCCTGGGCCCTGAGAACGTGCTGGGCGTGGCGATGCCCGGCCCTTATTCCTCGCCGGGCAGCATTCGCGACGCGGAGATTTTGGCGCGTAATCTGGGCATCGAATCTCGCGTCATTCCCATCACCCCGGTATTTGAAAGCTATCTTCAGACGCTCGACCCGGCTTTCCAGGGAGCGCCCCAAGACGTGACGGAAGAGAACATCCAGGCGCGTATTCGGGGCAACATCCTGATGGCGCTTTCCAACAAGTTCGGCTCGCTGCTGCTGACCACGGGGAACAAGTCCGAACTGGCCGTGGGATATTGCACCCTCTACGGCGATATGGCGGGGGGGCTGGCAGTAATTGCCGACGTGCCCAAGACCACTGTTTATTCCCTGGCGCGATTCATCAACCGCTCGGGCGAGCGAATTCCGCAAGCCAGCCTCGAAAAGCCTCCGTCCGCCGAGCTCCGCGCCAACCAAACCGACCAGGATTCGCTTCCTCCCTATGAAACGCTCGATGCCATTCTGAAGGCTTACATCGAGGAAAACCGCAGCGCGGATGAAATCGCCGCGGCGCTCCACGAGGTGGACCCCGGCATTGTCCGCCGCACCATTCACATGGTAAATGCCGCTGAGTACAAACGCCAACAGGCTCCGCCCACCCTTAAAGTCACGGCGAAGGCTTTCGGCATGGGCCGCCGCTATCCGATTGCGCAGAAGTTTTATGAGTAGGCGCGGGCTGCGAATTTCCGGAGAGAGGCCCCTCCCTTTTTTCCCTTAATGCTGTCCCCGCCATTGAACTGCCCGACGAAGTGGAGTAGCCTGATGCGGGTGGTCAAAAGGCAATCAAAGCGAAAAACCAGCGTTTGTCTGATGTCCCCGCACCCGCTGGTGTTGGCCGAGTGGGAGCGCCTGCTCCTGCCGGCGGGCTTCAAGCTGAACTCGCGGCGGCTTGAGGCCATGCCGGTTTTCGGCCTGGAGGGAATATCCCTTCCGCGCGCCGACGTGTTTGTAACGGATGCGCACGCGCCGCGGCAGGCCACTGCGGTGCTCGTGGCCGGGATCCAGGAACGATACCCGCGCGCCCGGCAGGTAGTGGTGGCCGAGAAACTCACGGAACCGCACGCCTTTCCTCTCCTTCGGCTGGGAGCCAAGGGCCTGCTGAGCTACGACGAGGCGCACCAGCACCTTGCCCAGGCGCTGCGCGTCGTCGGTGCGGGGGGATTCTGGGTGCCGCGCGATTTGCTTTCCCGCTTCATCG
>JASHTZ010000622.1 GCA_030040295.1 Terriglobia bacterium
GGGCGGCAAAATCCGGCCAGGGCCGTTGGGCAGCCGGCGGCTCCGGCACAATCTTTCCGATCAACCGATTGCGCTCGCGGAGCTCAACAGTTTTCCCGGCCCGCAGCCACGCTTTCAGGCGCGGCGTGTCGCGTAATTGACGAATGTTGATGCTGGGCATGGATCAATCGTGACACATTTTGTGGCACATTGTCAAAGGCCACCGACGTGGCATGGGCTTCCAGCCCATGTCCGCGGCTTGGAAGGCCGTGCCACGCTTTGGTTGCGGATATGCCGCGCCGTGTCCTCTGTGGTGCGAGCTCTTCCAGATCTGAGCCACGAATGTGCCGGTGCAATACAGCTCGAATCCAGGTAGGTTGGAATTACCGCAGGTGGGTCTCACCCATCAAAAATTTATCAACACCGCGCGCGGCTTTGCGGCCTTCCGTGATGGCCCAGACGACCAGCGACTGGCCGCGCCGCATATCCCCAGCGGCAAAGACTCCGGGGATGGAGGTCATGTGGTCGGTGTTGGTCTCCACATTGCCGCGGGCGTCGAGCTTCACACCGAGGGCCTCAATCATTCCGTTCTTCACCGGCCCGAGGAATCCCATGGCGATCAGCACCAGGTCAGCGTCGATGATGAAATCGGTTCCGGGCATGGCTTCGAATTTGGGCGGCGAGCCCACGCGCGCGGCGTGCAGTTGTTTGACATTTCCATTTTCATCGCCGGTAAAGCGCGTGGTGGCGACGGCCCAGTCGCGAATGCCGCCTTCCTCGTGCGCGCTTTCGGTGCGCAATTGCAGCGGCCAAAGCGGCCAGGGCGTGAGCGGCGAGCGCTCCGCCGGCGGCTGCGGCATGATTTCAAACTGATGAATCGATTTCGCCTTCTGCCGGTGCGCGGTGCCCAGGCAATCCGCGCCCGTGTCGCCTCCGCCGATGATGATGACGTGTTTTCCCGTGGCCAGTATCTGCCCGTCCACCACGTCGCCCGCGATGCGGCGATTCTGCTGCGGCAGATATTCCATGGCGTAGTGGATTCCCTTCAAATCGCGCCCGGGCACGGGAAGGTCGCGAGGGCTTTCCGCACCGCCCGCAAGCAGCACCGCGTCAAATTGGGTGCGCAGGTCTTCAACGGAAACGTTCCGGCCCACGTGCGCGCCCGTCTTGAACAGAACGCCCTCGTAGCGCATCTGGTCAAGCCGCCGGTCGAGCACGGTCTTTTCCAATTTGAAGTCGGGAATGCCGTAGCGCATCAGGCCGCCGATGCGGTCGTTCTTCTCAAACACCGTCACTTCATGTCCGGCGCGATTCAATTGCTGCGCGGCAGCCAGGCCCGAAGGTCCCGAACCCACAATCGCCACGCGCTTCCCCGTGCGGGTAAGCGGAGGTTCGGGGCGAATCCAGCCCTCTTTGAAGGCGTGCTCGATGATGGTTTTTTCGATGTTCTTGATGGTGACGGGCGGCTCATTGATGCCCAGCACGCACGCGGCTTCGCAAGGCGCGGGGCAGACGCGGCCTGTGAATTCCGGAAAATTGTTGGTGGCGTGCAGAACGCGAATGGCTTCTTTCCATCGGTCGCGGTACACGAGATCATTCCAGTCGGGAATGATGTTGTTGAGCGGACAGCCGGTGTGGCAAAAGGGGACGCTGCAATCCATGCAGCGCGAGGCCTGGGTTTGCAGTTTCTGCTCGGGGAAGTCCTCGTAGACCTCGCGGTAATCGTTGACGCGGACTTCCACAGCCCGGCGTGTGGGAGTCTCGCGGGTGGCCTCCATGAAGCCGGTGGCTTTACCCACGCGTCACCTCAGACGTGGTTTGGGCCCTCAGGCTCAACCCTCTCAGGCTTAGCCCCCTCACCCCCGGCCCCTCTCCCCCCGAGGAGGCGAGGGGAGTGGGATTTCGATTTTTTCTCACTGGCTCCCAATTTCCGCCTGCTTTGTTGATAACGGCTGGCCTCAAAAAAACTATATAACTTCTCCCCTCGCCCCCTTGAGGGGAGAGGGGCCGGGGGTGAGGGGGTTTAGCGAAAGCACGCTCAACCACGAATAACCTCCCCCGTCTTCTTCAGGTCGGCGGTGGAAATTCCCGCCAGCGTGTCCGCCAAGGGCTCGAGATGATCGGGCTGCGGGGCAACCGGCGCGCGCTTCACTCCCAGCACGCGCTTAAATTCGTGCGGGAAGACTTTGACGAACTTGGGCAGCATGGTCTCCCAATTATCCAGAATCCACTTGGCGCGCGGGCTTTCGGTCAGCTCGGCGTGGCGTGAAATCAGCGTCTGAATCAGCTCGACGTCTTTTGCATCAACCACCGGATCCAGATCGACGCTGGCGCGATTACACTTCACGCGCGCGAACTCTCCCGACTCATCCAGCACGTAAGCGATGCCGCCGGTCATTCCCGCGGCGAAATTTCGACCGGTTTTTCCGAGCACCACCACGGTTCCCCGGGTCATGTACTCGCAGCCGTGGTCGCCCACGGTTTCCACCACGGCGGTGGCGCCGGAATTGCGCACCGCAAAGCGCTCACCCGCCATGCCGTTGAAGAAAACCTCGCCGCTGGTGGCGCCGTAAAGCACCACGTTTCCCACAATGATATTTTCTTCGGGCTGGAAGAAGGAATTCCGCGGCGGATAAATAACCAGCCGGCCGCCGGAAAGCCCCTTACCCACATAGTCGTTCGCCTCGCCCTCCAGAATCAACGTCACGCCCTTCGCCAGGAACGCCCCGAAGCTCTGGCCCGCAGAGCCGGTAAATTGGAACCGAATCGTGTCATCGGGCAGGCCCTGCTCGCCGTAGCGGCGGGCGATTTCGCCGCTCAGCATGGCGCCCACCGTGCGATGGGTGTTGCGGATGGGCAGGCTGATGGAAACTTTTTTGCCGCGCTCCAGCGCGTCGCGCGAATGGTCGATCAACTGGCAGTCCAGCGCCTTCTCGATCCCATGGTCCTGCTTGATTGTGCAGTGCCGGCCCACGCGCGAGGGTACGTGCGGATTGTGCAGCACCGCGGAAAGGTCGAGGCCCGCGGCCTTCCAGTGAAGGATGTCCTTGCGCTGCACCAGGCAATCGACCCGGCCCACCATCTCATCCAGCTTGCGGAAGCCGAGTCGGGCCATAATCTGCCGCAGATCCTCGGCAATATAGAAGCAGAAATTAATGACGTGCTCGGGCTGGCCGCGGAATTTCTTGCGCAACACCGGATCCTGCGTCGCCACGCCCACTGGGCACGTGTTTAGGTGGCACTTGCGCATCATGATGCAGCCCATGGAGATCAGCGGCAGGGTGGCGAAGCCGAATTCCTCCGCGCCCAGCAACGCGGCAATGGCCACATCGCGCCCGGTCTGAAGTTTTCCATCCACCTGAAGGCGCACGCGGCTGCGCAGGTCGTTCATCACCAGCGTCTGCTGCGTTTCCGAAAGACCCAGCTCCCAGGGAATTCCCGCGTGGCGAATCGAAGAGATGGGCGAAGCGCCGGTGCCGCCGTCGTAGCCGCTGATCAGGATGACGTCCGCGTGGGCCTTGGATACGCCCGCCGCAACCGTGCCCACGCCCGATTCGGCGACGAGTTTTACGGACACGCGTGCCTTCGGATTCACGTTCTTCAGGTCGTAGATCAGTTGCGCGAGATCTTCGATGGAATAAATGTCGTGGTGGGGCGGCGGCGAAATCAACCCCACGCCGGGAATCGAGTGGCGAACCCGCGCGATGACATCATCCACCTTGTGGCCGGGAAGCTGCCCGCCTTCGCCGGGCTTGGCGCCTTGCGCGATTTTGATCTGGAGGTCGTCAGCATTCACCAGGTAATTCGTGGTCACGCCGAAGCGCGCGGAGGCCACCTGCTTGATGGCGCTGCGCCGCCAATTTCCGTTGGCGTCGGGCTTGAAGCGCTCCTCGTCCTCGCCGCCCTCGCCGGTGTTGGAGCGGCCGCCGATGCGGTTCATGGCGATGGCCAGGGTTTCGTGCGCCTCCTTGCTGATCGAGCCGAAGGACATGGCGCCGGTGGCGAAGCGCTTCACGATTTCCGCCGCGGGTTCAACTTCTTCAATGGGAACAGGCGGCCCGGCGGGCTGGAAATCCAGCAGGCCGCGCAGCGTGTAGAGATCGCGGCTTTGCCGGTTGGCAATCTCCACGTATTCCTGGAAGGTCTTGAAATTCGAATTCCGCACCGCGTGCTGAAGCTTGCTGATGGTTTGCGGATTCAGGATGTG
>JASHTZ010000623.1 GCA_030040295.1 Terriglobia bacterium
GGGCGTCATGTACGGTGTTCCCCCCTATGGTTACAACTATCTCAGTCCCGAGCCGCCGTTGTTTGCCACGCCCTTCATCAATGCCGCGGACGGCGCACAAAATACGGATCCGTTTCCATTGACCTTTCCCCCACACGACGTCTCGGCCAAGAATCCGGACACGCAAAGTTTTGCCAGCGTCATCCCCATCTCCGCCGACGTTTCCTTCTACTATCGCGATGTGGTTCCCTACACGGAGAACTTCATGTTCTCATTCGAGCGGCAGATTACGGCAAAGATGCTGCTCACCATGAGCTATGTGGGAAATCAGGGGCACCACATTCTCTCAGTGGTCTCAAACAATCCCAGCAACCAGGCGCTTTGCCTGAGCCTGAGCCAACCCAGTGAAGTAGCGCCTGGCAGCCCCACCTGCGGCCCCTTTGGGGAGGATGCGGTGATTACCAGCGCCACCGGGCAAGTCTATCACGGCACACGGATGGGAATAGGCCCCAACTACCAGGAGGATACCTGGCAGAAGACCATCGGCAATTCGAGCTATAACGCGCTGGAAACCAATCTGCGCTATGTTGGGAGGCGTTCGGATTTCTTACTGGGATATACCTACAGCAAATCGATCGATCAAGGTTCAAATCTTGGGGAACAGCTCAACCCCTTAAACACCGAGACGACACGCGCAATTTCCGCTTACGACATGACGCACAACTTTGTGGCCAGCTACAACCTAAGCTTACCCTTCGAGCGCCTTTTCGAGCGCAAGAATCGCTTGACCGATCAATGGAGCATCGCAGGCACCACCCGCTTCAGCACTGGCTTCCCGGTGACACTGTATGACGACTCGGACAACTCGCTGCTCGGAACCCTTGGGAATGGCGTCAACAATTACCTGCTGGATACACCGGACTACAGCGGGGGAGCGCTCGATATCAACACGAATCCTCGGAACGGACGGCCAGAATTCAATGCGTCGGCGTTCAGTACCGAATCGCTGGGCCAATTAGGGAACGCTCGGCGGAGATTCTTCTATGGACCGGGAATCAGCAATTTCGACCTGACGCTCGCCAAGCTACTCCGGCTTACCGAGTCGAAATCGATAGAATTCCGTCTTGAAGGATTCAACGTGTTCAATCATGCCCAGTTCTACGGAGCGGCATCAGTGGACGGCGAAGTGAACGATCCTCATTTTGGCCAAGTCGTCAGCGCTGCGTCTCCGCGCTTGGTCCAAGTGGCAGCGAAGTTTACTTTCTAGCTCTGGATGCTGCGAGCTTGGCCGGATGCGACGGCCAATCACGGGTGTGTCATGACAGAACTTGAATCAAACAACGAAGATGCTTTCCCAGCATTCATGAGCGTGAAATCAATGGTCCAAACCAGCCTGAATGCTTTGTTCAACGATACAGCCGATAATGTCCGCGGCAAGATGATAGCAACAATCTATTGCATTCGGTTAAGGGAATGTATTCCCGGGCTACTGCGAATGTTTCCCGGCACTGGTTACGACTAACTGACCGTAATTAACCCCCCGAAGGCTCAGGATTCCATTGGCAAAATCGTGAAGGTCGCGGCTTCGGCCCTTGATCACGATGATTTCTAGGCAGTTATGATGGTCAAGATGCACATGCATTGCGGAAAGCACTTTATCGCCCAATTGGTGCTGCGCCTCAACCAGCTTTTCTGTAAGATTCGGCCGGTGGTGATCGTAGACGACCGTCAAAGTTCCGACGACGATCTTGTTCTGATCAATTTGAACTCCAAGCAACTGTTCGCGAATAAGGTCGCGAATGGCCTCGGAGCGATTATCATAACTCTTCCGGCTGATCACCCTGTCAAACTGTTCGAGAAGGTCAGAGTCCAGAGAAACACCGATTCGCGCCAACTTCGCCATAATCCACCTCCGCAATGGAATGAAGACCGTACTGAATTAAGCGCTCCCAACTATAGCCCTAACCCTATGCCAGAGGCAGTAGCACGAATCTAACTATAGTGTCAACGGTCCCAAAGGTATCCTGAGGTGAAATCGCTTGGTCGGTACAAGTATCGTGCAAGAAATCGAAGAAAAGGATCGACGTCACTTCAGCAGTCATGGCAGGCTGCCAAGCGTTATCTGCCACTTGGCGTAATTAGAAGGCGCCGATCGTGTGATGTGGTGTCAAGTGTGAATTCTCAAATACAGAACTCAAAACAGAAGGACAAAGAGCACCAAGCTTCTGCAACCGAGTTCGAACACGGCATGTCCGCAAACAGGAACGATGAAGAGTTGTATCAGGCACTGGAATGGCGCCTGCGGACAATTCTTCCAGCCATGTACCAGGATTGCTACGACGAGGTGCAGCCGGTTTCAATGGGTTCGGCCGGACTCAAGTATGACTGGGACGGTAAGGTTGCTTGGGACCAGATTTGGGGAAGCTTCTGCGACTTGGCAATGGCGGGTGGACCTCCGCATAAGGGCACGCTTTTGGAACCTGCATCCCTTGCAGAGATAGAGGCAGCGCAGGAACGCTATTTGGCGGTCGTCGAGGAGATTTGCCGCGGAGTCCGAATGGTAACGGAATTCTCTGCTGAGCGTTCGGAGCACCCGGGGTGGGTTCGCGTGGATTGTGGCAGTCGAGTGGCGGCGGAATGGCTGGTACGGGCAATAGTAATGGAAAACGTCTCGGCGCGTTGGGAAGGAACCGCAATTAATCTTCCGGCTGGCCCTGGGTATCGGATTGAAAAGGAGATCAAGAACGTCATCACTTCAATCGCCAAAACCTCTCATTACTGGCTGGACCACACGTGGTCGTCGCAGAAGCGCGAGATCGGCGACCTTTTCCTGACAATGGCGAAGGAGCATCCGCTTATTCAGCCTGCTTCGGCGCGGCATCCTTTAATGGCGGATGACTGGCTGGTGTTACGTGGGAAGGTAGGCGAATCCGTTTTCAAAGTGACTGGACTCAGTATCTCGGCCCATACCTATGCCGATTGGCTGGGCATTTCGTGCTCCGGCGTTTCCGCTGCCATCTGGATGATGCGCGCGCTGGTTGTGAACAACGTCTTGTCGCGGCGAGAAGGAACCACGCTATTTCTCCCGATTAATCCTGAACTAGACCCCGGTGGCGAGATTGTCGTGAAGGCTCTGCTGAAGGTCCACAGGTTGGCGATTTCCGGAGATGCACGGCAAGATGCCGGGCGATCATAGAGCACGGAAGTCCGCATCTGGCAATAACGAGCTCTTAGTTCGTCGGAACCTCAAACTGGTCCCCCGTATCACTCATCCACTGTTTCAGGCGCGCGATCAGCTTTTGGCGTTCCGCGCGATATTTGTTGTAGTGCGCCAGATTCGCCTGCTCGTAAGGATCCTCGTTAAGGTTGAACATCAGCCAGGAGGTATTCGGCAGGCAGGCATATTTCCAGCCGTCCCGCGTCACAAGGCCGCGCCAAGGAAGGTTGATCACGTCTCCGAAAATTGCGGGCTGCGAGTCTCGCACTCTCTGGACCAGCGTGCCCATTGGCTGAATCGGGTCGAAGTAGCCTGGCGGAACTACCTGTTGGAGGTATGCAGAATCCGGCTCGCTTTGCTTCGACGGGCGGGCAAGGCGGTAGTGAGAGTAATCGGTTCCCTCCATCCAAGTCGGCTTGGGGATGTCGCAGAGTCCCAGGGTGGTCGGTGCGATGTCCACGCTGTTGAACGGAATCGCCGGGCGCCCGCTGCGGTTGCCGTCATAATAAGGTAAACCGCCGCTCACGATCATGGGGATGCGAATGGACTCCTCGAACGCCGTGGTCTTCAAGAAATGCCCGTGCGAGCCCATCATGTCGCCGTGGTCCGCGAAGAAAAAGATGTAAGTATTGAATTCCATGCCAATCTCGCGCAAAGTTTCGCGGACGCGGCCGACGTTCCAGTCCAGATTTTGGATCTGGGCATAGTAGCCCGCCAATTCGCGGCGCGTCTGCTCCTGAACCCATTCAACGTTCGGAACGTTGGGCCGCAACTCAAGCTCTCTGCCGTTGTATTGGCTCATGAATTCCGTGGGCGCAACGTGCGGGTTGTGCGGAGGCTCGACGGAAAGCACGGCAAA
>JASHTZ010000624.1 GCA_030040295.1 Terriglobia bacterium
GCCGCCGCTATCGTCCTTTTGCTCTTCCTCCTGCAAATCCCCAAGATGAGCTATTTCTCTCCCCGTGCGCTGGCAGCGTTCCCCGCCCAAGATATGAATTTTACGTTGGAAGGAAAGATCACCGAAAAATCTGCGGGGAAGCTGACCGTCAGCAGCGGTGAGAACATGATCTTCCACGTGCTTTACAACGAGAAGACGGAAATCAAGAAGAAGGATGGGAGCCCTGGAACGCCCCAGGATCTCCACACCGGATTGAATATCGCAGTGGCCGGCGATCTGGCGGAGAGCGGGGAAATTACCGCGAAGAAAATTGAGATCAAAGGTGAGGGGGCAGAACCCAAATCCTCCGGCGGAGTTCATGCGGTCAATCAATCTCCAGCCCTTTACCTCGTCCTCACTGCAATGCCTGCTGGTAGATGAAGCCGGCGACCGCAATGTCCCACAGGGCGATGCCGTGAGATTTGAAGAGAGTGATTTGATCCGCGGAGGTTCGTCCGGGATGCTTTCCGGCCACCACGGCGTGCAACTCCACGACATTATCCCAGCTTTTCCCCAGGTTCTTCAGTCCTTGAACAAGGTCGCCGGATTCCTTTTGGCTTTGCTCGAGTGAATCCACGGCAATGAGAGCGGCGCGGCGGTCGGCCTCGTCATCCAGTTCGCGGCGATTGACGGCGTTGGCGCCAATGGCATTGATGTGGGCGCCGGGTTGCAGCCACTCTCCCCGCACCACGGGCTTTTGTGCGGTTGTCGCGGTCGTCACGATTTCGCCGAAGCGAGCGGCTTCCTCGGCGGTGGAAGCGGGTTCCACGCTTACGTCCAGCGCCTCTGACATCTCGCGGCAAAAGGCGTGCAGGCGGTCCGGGTTGCGGCTGAAAGCTTTGACTCCCGTGAGTTTCCTGACTTTGGCAATGGCCAGAAGCTGCGTGCGCGCCTGCCGGCCCGTTCCGATAATGCCCAGCCGCGCAGCGTCCGGGCGCGCCAGGTATTTGGTGGCGATCCCGCTCGCCGCGCCGGTGCGAATTCGTCCCAAGTGGTCGGCCTGCATCAGGGAAAGCAGCCGGCCGTTCGCGGAATCATAGAGCAGGACGATGAAGCGGATTTCTTCGCGCGAAACGGTGTAGATCTTCAACCCCAGATGCCGCGAGTCCGGCAATGCTCCGGCCATGTAGTGCAGAGAGACTTCGGGCAACAGAATACGCTCGCGCGAACGGTTGACGGCATGGCCGCCACCTTGTGCCACGAAGGATTCCTCCACGCACTCGATCGCGCGCTCCATGGGCAGAAGTTCCTGAACGTCGGATTCTGTAAGAAATAAGGTCATCCGTTGTCAGTTTTCGGTTTTCAGTTGACCGAAATCCAGTCTCCTAAGTCGGACGTTCGCTTCATATTTCGTCCCTGGGTTGATGTGTCCCGAGTCAGTGGTTCGTTTAAGAACTCAGCCCGCGAAGCCGGCGTCATACTGTAGCCCACGGCTTGCGCCCTGGGCTAAGGTATTTCGCCCCTTCGGGGCTGAAAGCTCGCAACACCAGGGACAAAAGTGGATTATCCAAAACGGTTTCCACTCCATCGAAGGTATCCGGGAGGCTATCGCGTAGCCCCCGCTTTCTCCTCGCAGGTTGCCAGCAAGCGGTCCAAATCGTCACGCAGCGCCTGGCGAAGGTGTTGGATTTTCCTCTTCAGGGAAGGAAGGGTTGCGGAGATCAGGAGGATGCGGCCCTGCGGGCGCGCCAACCGCGCATATCTCCAAAGGTACAGGCCGGAAACCGGCAGGGCAGGCGCGTAATATCCCGCCGTGGCCCTTCCCCACACATGCGCCACCAGGAGAATTTGCATGACGTAAAACGCCAGCGCCACACCGCCGCGAATAGCCCACACGGTCAAGCGGGGGCGAGGATTCTCCTTCCTGAACGATCCCGCCGGGAAGAGCGTCAAAGCGATGACCAGATGGTTCACCAGGCCGAAAAGGGCGATGGGCAGGCCCAGTACGGTTTCCGCCCAGAGCAGCGCGCGCCCCCGTCCGGGTTTCAGGGTTGCGTCCGCCTGCTCCACCTCCAGTTGCCGAAGGGCGCACTTCCGCTGGAGGCAACGGAAGTCAGCCAAAGAATTGCTCAGCGTCACTAGCGGACTGGGATTCAAGTAGTTCGTCTGGCGAACCCACTCCGCCACCTGACGGCTCAAGGTAAATCCCTCGATGTCCTGTTTCCAGTCGGGCAGGGAATTCCATTCCTCCTGCAATTCGCCCCGCAAAGTTTCTTCGAGGTCGGCGAGGAAGTAATCCAAGTCCGGCGGGCGAAGCTGGAAAGCGTTATCCCGGAGGCGGGATTCAAGCTCGGCGGCGAAGGCCTGCTTCTCGGACTCGAGAAGGGTTGAGGCGGCGCCTGCGGGCGGGCGCTCCAGCGCTGATTCCACATAGATCAAAATCTCGCGTGAAGGCGCGCCGGATTCCGGCAGGAAGAAGTTCACGGGATGGACGGCCACGCGGCGTCGCGAATCCTGGCTTTCCGCACGCCACACCAGTGACGCAGCGGCAGCGGCCAATCCGGCAATGGCATTTTGCGCCCCGGCGCCGGGGTCCGCGAACATCACCAGAGATCCGTTGGCGGCCAGTACGTCAAGCGCTTTGCCCAAGGCTTCCCCGGCGATGGGTTTCTCC
>JASHTZ010000625.1 GCA_030040295.1 Terriglobia bacterium
CGCAAAGCATTTGGGAATGACCGAACAACAGGTTAAAATGCGCTTTCGGCGCAACATCGACAAGCTCCGGCAGCAGATCGAGGGTGACAACCCGGGGCAAGAACCGCCAGAGGTCACGTAGGGTTTACCCAGTCGCACCGGCGCCGGCACAACGCCGAAGGCTGACTGAAATTGAAAGGCCTCACTTCTGAGTGACAAACCATTGTCTCGAAAAGATGAGCAGAAGATGCTCGATGCGCTGGGGAGAGTGTTGTCAAAGGAATTCCCTAACCCCGAGCGTATCGGCTGCCCCAGCCGTGACTTGCTGAAGGCCCTGGCTGCTCGGCAACTCAGTCTAACTGAGGCTGAGCCGTGGATGGACCATTTTGCCCAATGCACGCCGTGTTTTCGCGATTACAGCGAGTTGCGAAGGTTGGTGGAGCGTCGCCAAAAATTAAGCTATTTGGGCATTGCGGCGCTGGTCATCATGGCTTGCGGAGTTTTATGGGTGTGGCATGCGCATCGGCAGGGTGTCATCACGGCACATAACTACATTGTGGCAGACATGAGGAACCGGCTGACACTTCGCGGGGACCAAGGGCCCGGCAATGGCCCGCTTGTGTTCCAACGGGGATTTGACGACGTTTCGTTCTACCTTCCGGAAGGGAGCAAGGCCAGCAATTATGATGTCGCGATTTTCCACGAAGAGCCCACAGAGCCGCTCGTGAGCACAATGGGGGCGGCAACAATGGAAAATGACAAGACCATCATAAAGGTTACTCTCGACCTCTCACGGATCGCCCGTGGAGATTACCTGGTGGGAATTCGCCTGCCGGGCACTGACTGGAGCTATTATCCGGTGGTTCTAAAGTAAGCAGCAGTTATAGTTCCTTGACCACGCGTATCGCCTCTTCTAATTGATTGTCCCGTCCGTCCCTGAGTGCTTCCCGCGAAAGGTCCACAGGATGGTCAGGGACGGTTCCGGTTCCTTCAAGGCTGTTCCCGCCCCAAGTACGGAAGCTCACAACTGGCAGGCGCAAAACGAATCCGTGACCCATTTTGAATCCTGTCCCGCCCAACACCTGGCCTGCGGTCTTCGTGCCGACGATGGATGCGAGCTTATTTTCCTTCGCGAACCCGGTGATGGTCTCGCCGGCGCTAGCGGTGTGTTGATTGACCAACAGGACGATTCGCCCGTGAAACGGCTGCGGGCCAAGTCCTTCAGTAACCATGAGAATCGACTTGTCACCCAGAGCGAAGCGAAACAGCAACGGGATCAAGGAAATCTTCCGGGATGGTATCTTGTCAAACCTGGGGAGGTCTTCTCTTTTGTAACCCTTTGCGACCCGCTCCTTGCTCAAGCTATAGCCGACCGGGAGCTTACCTAGTGTGAAATAGCTCATCAGGCGGAGGCCACCCGCACCGCCGCCGGGATTCCCCCGAAGGTCGACAATCAATCGTGGGCAGTCGTGTAAATTCGAAATGGCTGTATCAATTTCGCGCGCTACATCAATCCCGACTTGGCCCGGAAACCCTGTGGCCTTGAGCACGGCAACACCGGGTTCGGGTCTAAACCATGAAACGAGTTTCGGGCGGACAATCGGATGCCACTTCGATTTCGGTCTTGGAATGCCAAGGGGCAGCGGTACCCGTTCGCCAGTCAATCTCTCAATTGTGACGTTGGAGAATCCGCCCATGCGGAATGTCGGGATATCGGGTGGTGCTACTGGCACTCCCTCCACGTCAAGCAATAGATCGCCGGGCCGCATATTTGACAAGTAGGCCGGCCCGCCCTCGTGTACGTCCTGAAACATCCATTTGCTATTTCCGCCTGTTCCGTAAGCCTGAAACGTCGCGCCAATGGAGTAATTAGGAGGTATTTTGAGGAAGCTTCTGTGAAAGAAGGCCATGTGGCTGATCTTGAGTTCGGTGATTAGCTTCTGAACTTCGCCTTCGAAGGCTTCCAGGCTGTCGGCATCAAGAATTCGCTGCCGATTGGCTTCAACGAGTGTTGCCCACTTTGCGGCATCGAACGCCGGAGCAAAGATTTTCTTCGGCACAGCTTTCTCTACGTTGGCGAAGACATCTGTGCGCTGTTTCAGGGTAATCGGGATCATATTCAAAAGTTGATCGGCGACGAGCCGTCTCCTACCAGGACGAAGGGCGCCCAATAGATTGGCGCACGATTTCCCATTTTCTCCAGGTAATCGAGCTTGGCGTGCCGCAGGGCCGATGCCTTGTCCTCCCTCTCTGCCAAGTGAGTATAGAACTGCTTCATTAGCAATTGGGTCGACGAGTCATCGGCGCTCCACACCGAAGCGACCACACTTTTCGCACCCGCAAACAAGAACGCCTGGACAAGGCCGGTGCTGCCTTCCTCGCCCTGGAGTTCCCCGGTAGCGGTGTCGCAGGCCGACAGAGTCACTAAATCAGCAGTGAGAGGCAAATGTGCGACCTCGCGGAATTGCAGAAGGCCGTCATCGGGGTGCTGCGGGTCGCGCCCCAGCACGAGGGCCGACCTTTCCGGGAAATGCGGCGCCGACAACCCGTGAACGGCGAAATGGATCACCTTGAAATCGGC
>JASHTZ010000626.1 GCA_030040295.1 Terriglobia bacterium
TTTGATGCGGGGTGAAAAACCGCCGAATTTGGGAATTATTTCCAGGTCGGGGACGAATCGTGTTCAGGGGAATGTCTGTCGCGCCTGCCCTGAGAAGAAAATTTCCGACTCAATATGGCGAGCGCAGGGGAGAATTGCAGAATCATTGCGCCATATTCTTAGTGGTCCTTAATGTGTTGGCCAGACGGTCGGGACGGAATGTTAATTAGAGAGATATCATGTTTTGGGAGTTTCTAATAATCTAGTACGTTCTTTGAGCAGGTTTATAGTTTTTCAT
Source organism: Terriglobia bacterium (assembly GCA_030040295.1). Classification (GTDB taxonomy): domain Bacteria; phylum Acidobacteriota; class Terriglobia; order UBA7540; family UBA7540; genus Bog-366. The sequence continues at coordinate 278 of JASHTZ010000626.1, forward strand.
CCAATAACTTGTTATTCAATATGTTAGGGTGATTTGTGGAATAAGTATTGCCTATATTTTCCTTCCGCGAAGCTCGATGAAAGTTCCAAAGTAACCCCAAAAGAACTTGACAACAAACATTAGGTGTTTATAATCTATGAACAACGGGAATCGCTTGAACTAAATAGCGCCCAAGGCTGAAGAGGTAAGTTCCCCTCAATAACCTCAAAGAGGTGTTGTGTATGTTGAAGTACAAGATTGCCAAAGGTTCATGTCGAGCTTTTCTCGTGCTCGCTTTGGCGGCGAGCGCAACCGCGTCAATGCTCGCCGCTTCCGGCGTGGTTGGGTCAGTAGCTGGAAGCATGAACGCCAGTCTCGGCGGTCAATCGCTATTGCCCAACACCACGATCTTTAGCGGAGATAATCTCCAGGTGAAGGATGGGGTAGCCGTCATCGCCGTTGGCGCGAACAATCGGATGATTTTTGGGAGAAATACGGCCGTAATTTTTGTTCGGGAAACAAATCAGGTGACGGTTTCGCTGGGTCAGGGCAACCTCACCCTGCTGCACCCGGTGGACGGGACGCCGGTGTGCGTGAAGGCGGCGGAGATTTCCATTACTCCCGCTCCCGGCCTTAAAACTGTTGGGGATATTGCGCTGGTCAGCGACTCCCTGGTGATTACGGCGAAGGAAGGCACCCTGCAGGTTGTGGATCACGGCACATCGCAGAACGTGGTGAAGGGGCAGACAATCGTCATCGCGCCGAACGCGGCAAAGGGCGCTATTGGAGCGGGTGGCGCTGCGCCCAGTTCCTCGGCACTGGCCGGGGCAACCGGGACTACTGCGCTGGCCGCCACAAGCGCTGCGGCCACGGGGAGCGTTGCTGCCGCTACCGCCGCTGTGGGATCTGCGAAACTTAGCCGCCCCGGTTCGACACGGCCATTGTTGACTCCGCTCAATCTGGCGGGATTAGCCGCATCGGCAGCCGTGACTACGAATACCAATGCTAATTGCGCTCCGCCGACTCCTTCGCGGAACCCCACGGCGAGCACAGTGGTTCCCTTTTCAGCGACCCCCGGTCCGGTTTGCCCTTTGACGGTCCCTTAGTCTTTGCGGACTGAAGGAGTATTGAGATAGGGCGAGCTTCAATTGAGTGAAACGCGGCGCCCGATGAAGCCCTGGACGCCGTTTTTGCTTGTCGTATTGAGATGGCTTAGGATTTCCAGTCGCTCTGGGTTTTCAGCCACTCGGCGAATCTGCGAATTCCATCCTCAAAACTGACCTGGGGAGAGTACCCGAGCTCCTGCTGGGCTTTGGAGATGTCCGCGTGTGTCAGCAGCATTTCGCCGGGAGGCGTGGCGACGAATTTTCGGCGCACGGGCTTGCCGAGGGCGTGTCCCAGGGCCTCGACCATTTTATCAACTCGCATCGGGTGGGAGTGGCCGATATTGAAAACGTCAAAGCTCCCGGATTTGTGCAGGGCTCTCACAATTCCGTCCACCGTGTCGTCAACGTAGGTGAAGTCGCGTTCCAGACTGCCATTGCCGAAAAGCGGAACTTCCTTGCCTTCCATAATCAGCCCGGCGAATTTGCGGATGGCGAGGTCCGGCCTTTGGCGCGGGCCATAGACGGTGAAAAGTCGCAGGCAGACCACGGAGAGTCCCAAGGCGTGCGAGTATGTGAACGCCAACGCTTCGCCTGAAACCTTGGTGGCGGCGTAGATGGAAAGGGGATGCAAAATCGTGGCGTCTTCACGGAAGGGCGCGACGCTGGAATGTCCATAGACCGAGCTCGAGGAAACGAACACGACTCGTTTGACGCCGGAGTGGCGGCAGGCTTCAAGCAACTGGGTGGTCCCCAGGACGTTGATGGAGGTGTATTCTTCCGGTTGTTCGAATGACCGCCTTACTCCCGGGCGCGCTGCCAGATGGATGACCGCTTCCGGTTGGAAGGAGGCGAACACCTCGCGGAGTTTTGCGCCATCGCGAATATCCGTAGAAAAAAACTGGAACTCGCCGCTTTGCGTGATTTCTTCCAGGTTGGCGCGCTTTATCTCTGCTGGGTAGAATTCATCCAAATTATCGACGATTGCCAGTCGCGCACGTTCCCGAAGCAGGCGCTGCGCAAGATGCGATCCGATAAACCCCGCGCCTCCGGTGATGAGAATTTTGTCCATATCACTTTTTCCGGATGGCCTGATATTGCGAGACGGGAACGCTCACCATTTGGATATGCCCATGATCGTCAGCCCAAAGGTTGATTTGCGCCAGATCCGTAGCGAGGAGAAAGTGGCGGAGGGTGCGGCTTTCTCCGTCGATGGTCACGGGCTCGGTCCCGATGGCCTTCAGCGTGATGACTCCCGGCGCAGCCTCCTGCGGAATAAAGGCGTGGAAAGACTGCGTTCCGCCTTTGGTTTGATCGTATCGCGCCAGGGCCAGTTGGTAGTGGTGGACGACGTTGTCATCGAGT
>JASHTZ010000627.1 GCA_030040295.1 Terriglobia bacterium
GGAACAAAAGCAGGCGTCAATCACCCTCGCGGTGACCAAAAACGTTCTCCGCGAGGTGAAGGCGGGGCGGACCTATCAGCGCCAGATTGCCATTCGGGGCGGGTCGCCGGAGTTGCTCGCCGCGATCAACAAGGCCTCAGCCCGGAATCGCGTCGGCGTGGCTGTAAACGGCGTCTTCCGGCTCTCGGTCGGGGACCACAGAGCGATTTGGGAAAAACACCAAGCGCGCGGCCCTCAGTCCGACGATTTCGCGAGTTTGTTCAACCTCCTGTCCCGCCGGCCGGAACAGCCGGTTACGTTCTCGTGGACTGACACCGCGAAATGACGGGAACGCGGAAGGCCAAACGAGGAAGGCAGCGGTGTAGCGCAATGGTATCGACCCGCACGCCGTTACCCATGATTCGGCCACTTCTCAATGCTCAAGGATGATGCGCCATTGCGGGTTGAGTGCGCCTGTCGCTAGTTCTCCGAGGGCTTCTCGATGTGATCGATGACGTAGATGTCTACGAGTGCCCGGGTCCGTTCCAGCTTCAAGCCAAGTTGCTCCTGCATCGCGGCATAGATATCGGGCGTTCCATCATCCTTCGGCACCCAGCCACCCATTCCGCCAAACTGCGACGAATCGGGAAGCCAGTCGAGCGTGAAGTCGTATCTTCCCGTTAAGCCGGTCTGGTCCACTACGGGCCGGTCCATAGCGACAGACTGCAGGAATTGCGCCAAGTCCGCTACGGTAGCGTTATGGGCGGGCACCTCCTCATGTTGCCCTACAAACCCGCCACCTATGCCCGGAATTCCATCCCGAGCGGTGCTTACTTTCATCTTGGGTCCTCCCTTGCCCAACACAATGGCATAGACCGCCATCTCCTTCTTTTCAATGTGAAATTTGAGTTGAAAGCGGTCCGCCAATAGCTTCTGAATCATAACCATCCATTGCTGCACGGTATGCTCACCTTCCCCTCCTGCCTCAGCGTCCACGTCATACTTGTCCGTACGCATCCACGCCGGTCCGCCCGTGATCTGGTCGGGATCAAGCTGGTAGGCTTCCGCCATGATCGTCCACAATTTCCAATTGTTGATCACGAAACGACGTCCCCGTGGCCCGAATTGGCTGTTCTTGCTGCCGGTTTTGTTCAGTTTGATGGAAGCCACTTCAAAGGCCAGGTTCGCAGTGTTGCTAGGTGCGGATTGCAATCCGGAGACCGTTCGCAAAGGTGACACCGCTAGGACCAAGAAGATCGTCGCCACACTGGCAAAAGTTACCGCGAACCGCCCTGCCCGACCGCGACGCTGCTGGCTATTGAGCACGGCGCCGACGCGAATGGCCAGATCGGAGCGATTGGCCATGGCCAGAAGTGGCGATCTGTCCGATGCGAGAAGTTTGCGGGCCAGCGCCACCAGTTGGTCCGCGTAGGCGGTCGCTTCTGAGCCTTTCAGCACGGCATCGTCGCAGGCGCGTTCAGCCTCCAGGGTGAGATGCCGCCATACCATCCACACAAGCGGGTGAAACCAATACAGCGAGCACACCACCCGCGCCAGCGAGTGGACCACCACGTCGCCGCGCCGCACGTGTTCCAGTTCGTGCACCAATGCGCGATGCAGGTCCTCGCGCTCCCAGCATTCAGCATTCTCTGGCAGCAGGATGGCAGGATGCAGCGCGCCGGAAGCGACCGGTCCGGGCAGCGACTCATGCAACAGCGCTTCCACATGCTTGGCCATGCCGGTTTCGGCCGCCAGCCGGTCCACCAATGCCTGCCCTTCCCTCCAAGGCAGGCCCGTGCGTCGCAGCGCCCGGATTTCCCGCAAACCCACCATCATTGGAATCACCGAGAGCGCGACACCTGCAAGCCATGCGAACAATAAGAAGGTGGAGAGTGAAGGAATGTATGATCGCGACAGGGCGGGAATCGCAGCGTGGCGCGTGTCCGCCGAAGAAAGGCGAGGAGCCGGATCAACACCGGCGGGCGCGGGCAGCAGAGCAGCCGATTCCTGCTCCACCGTCCGCACGGCAATTTCAATCGGCGGTGCGATAACCGAGGCAAGCGGCAGCAGCAGGAGCACACCAAACGCGGCAGCCAGCAGCACATGTCGCACCGCCGCACGGCTTCCGCGCGCAAGGCGCGTGCCGATCAGGGCTAGGGCCGCGATAACCGTCGCCTTGACCACAATCGACGCGGGCAGCGAACCTCCCGCGACCAGAGCGAACCTCCCCAGGAGGGTTATCATGGCTGCGTCCTCCTTTCTTTCCGCACGCGGTCGATTTCATCTTTAAGCGCGTCGAGTTCCTCGTCAGTCCAAGCGGCCTCGCTGACTAGGGCGGTCATCATCTGTTGGGCGGAGCCGCCAAAGAACGTCTCCAGGTACCGCCGCAACGCCTGGCGCCGGGCAGAGGACGGCGAGATGGTGGCCGAGTAGAGAAATCGTAACCCCTCCTGCCGATGCTTCAGGAAGCCTTTCTTTTCAAGCCTTGTCAGCATCACGCGCACCGCCGAATCGCCGGGCGCGCTCGACAGCCGCGCACGAATTTCCTCCGCCGAGGCGCGATTGCCCAGCGCGAACACGGCATTCATGATTTCCCTCTCCCTGCGCGTCAACCGCTCAGCGATGGGGTTTCGTTTCGACATCGGTTTCTGCTCCTGGCGATGCCCTTACGTGCGACATCTGTCACATCGTATATGTGACATCAGTCGCATGTCAAGCGGTTTTTCCGGTGCGCGGCCTGTGGTGCGGTTTGCTGTAGCGTCGATCTCCGATCGACGATTCGGCGGTCGGAGACCGCCGCTACAATTACTGCACCACTACCTGCGCCAGTTCCGGCTTGCTATAATGCCGCGATCATGACAGGCAACACCTCACGCATTCTGGAATCGGTCTCGGACACGGCCTTACTCGTGGCGCATCATCGCGCCATGGAATCAGCGCGGCCCGATGCTTTGTTCCACGACCCTTACGCCCAGCGCCTGGCCGGCGACCGCGGGGAGGAGATTGCCAGCAGGCTGCGCTGGGGCAAGCGCATGGCGTGGAGCACCATCACGCGCACGGTTTTGATCGATGAGGTCGTAACAAGGCTGGTTGCCGATGGCGTGGACACCGTGCTGAATCTGGCTGCCGGGCTCGACTCGCGGCCTTACCGCCTGCCCCTGCCGCCCTCGCTGCGCTGGGTGGAGATGGATTTGCCCGCCATGACCGTGGCCAAAACCGAATTGATGAAGGATGAAAAGCCGCGCTGCCAGGTCGAGCGCATCAGCATTGACCTGGCCAGCCCGGCTGAGCGCGCGCGAGTGCTGGCTGAGCAGTCCGCCAAAATGCGCAAGGCGCTGGTGATTTCTGAGGGCCTGCTGGTCTACCTGAACGATGCAATTGTGGCGGAACTGGCGCGCGACCTGCACGAAGCTCCGCCCATTCAATTCTGGCTGTGCGACATCGCCACGCCGCTGATCGTGAAGCGCATGCAGAGGTGGTGGGGCAAACACATGAAGGCCGCCAATACGCAAATGCAGTTCGCTCCGCCCAATGGAACAAAGTTTTTTGAGCCCATCGGCTGGCGCGAAAGGGAATTTCATGTGTTGTTCGATAATTCCATTCGCATCGGCCGCCCCATGCCTTTCGCCTGGATCTACAATGTGCAGCTCAAGCTCTTTCCCAACTACACCCGGAAGCAAGCTGTGAAGTGGCATGCCGGCGTGGCGCTGCTGGAGCGAACCTAACCTGTCTTGAGCCGCGTCAGGCGGGAATGCTAAGCTCTTTCCATGGCCAGCCCCGGTCGTCCTGAACCACCACTCCCTGCGGCGGTTGAGCGTTACCGCGCGCTGCTTCAGGTTTCTGAATCCATCGCTTCGCACCGCGACCTTCCCGACCTGCTCCGTTCCCTTGCGGAGTTGCTTCATCGCTTGGTCTCGTTTGACTTCATCTGTCTCACCTTTCCCGATCCGGCGCGCGGCGTTGTGAAGGTGCAAATTCTGGAAGGCTTGCTCACCACCCGCATTCGGCCCGGCGTAGAAATTCCAATGGCGGAGAACGTTCGCCAGTTGGTATGGGAAAACCAAGAGCCGCTCGTGATCTCCAACCTCGAGGACGACTCGCGCTTCCCGATTGCCGGCGACTTGCTCAAGCAGGACGGGGTGAAATCTCTCTGCCTGCTGCCACTGACCACCGCCCACCGGCGCGTGGGAGCCATGGCGCTCGGATCTGTGGAAACCAGCGCCTACGATGCGGCCGACCTTGAGTTTCTCCGGCAAGTGGCGGCGCAAGTGGCCGTGGCGGTGGATAACGCGCTGAATTCGCAGAGCGCGCAGATCTACCAGCAAGAGTTGGCGCGCGAGCGCGACCGCCTGCGCCTGCTTTTGGAAGTTAACAACGCGCTGGTCTCCACGCTGGACCTTCACCAGTTGTTGAGGGCCATTTCCGGCTGCCTGCGCCGCGTGATGAATCACGATTACGCCAGCCTGGCGCTCTACGAGCCTGCCGCGCAGCAGCTTCGCTTGCATGCGCTCGATTTTCCCCAGGGCAAGGGCCTGCTTCAGGAAGAAATGGCTTTCCCCATCGAAGGAACGCCTTCCGGCCAGGTGATTGTCACGCGCCAGCCGCTGATCGTCAGCGGCGGCGACCTGGACCGCTACAAGGCGACCGTCAGTCAACTTTTCATTGCCGAGGGCCTGCGCTCCGGGTGCATTGTTCCGCTCATCACCGCCAATCGCACGATCGGCACCATGAGTCTTTCCAGCCTTCGACCCGGCGCCTTTACCCAGGAAGATGCCGACCTGCTGATGCGCGTGGCCAATCAGGTGGCCATCGCCATCGAGAACGCGCTTGCCTATCGTGAAATCGCCAACCTCAAGAACCAGCTTGCCGACGAAAAACTCTATCTCGAAGAGGAAATCCGCACCGAATACACCTTTGAGGAAATTGTGGGTGAAAGCCCCGCGCTCAAGCACGTGCTGAGCCAGTTGGAAACCGTGGCGCCTACCGATTCCAGCGTGTTGATTCTCGGCGAAACCGGGACGGGCAAGGAAGTCATTGCGCGCGCCATCCACGACCTGAGTCCCCGCCGCGAGCGGACTTTCGTGAAAGTCAATTGCGCCGCCATCCCCACGGGGCTTCTGGAAAGTGAGCTTTTCGGCCACGAGAAGGGCGCTTTCACCGGAGCCATCGCGCAAAAAGCCGGCCGCTTCGAGCTTGCCCACCGCGGCACGCTCTTTCTCGACGAAGTGGGCGACATTCCGCTGGAACTTCAGCCCAAGCTGCTGCGGGTTCTTCAGGAAAAAGAGTTCGAGCGTCTGGGCAGCACACGCACCCAGCGCGTGGACGTGCGCGTGGTCGCCGCCACCAATCGCGATTTGACCCGCATGGTGGATGACCGGGAGTTCCGCAGCGACCTCTACTATCGCCTGAACGTGTTCCCGATTATGGTTCCACCGCTGCGAGAGCGCGCCGAGGATGTTCCACTCCTGGTTCGTTATTTCGCGCAGAAGCACGCGCGCCGCATGGATCGCCGCATCGAGTCGATTCCCAGCGAAGAAATGGAGGCCCTCACGCAATACTCCTGGCCGGGCAATGTGCGAGAGCTCGAGAACCTGATCGAGCGCGCCGTCATTCTTTCGCGCGGGCCGACGCTGCATCTCCCGCGACCGGAAAATCGCCCGGGCGGCGAGCCTTCCGTCGCGTCCCCCCTGACGCTCGAGGCCGCGGAGCGCGAACACATCCTGCGTGCCCTGCACGATACGCGCTGGGTGATCTCCGGAGTCCACGGAGCGGCCGCGCGCCTGGGCATGAAACGAACAACCCTCCAGTCGCGCATGGCCAAGCTCGGCATTACACGCCCCGGGCGTTGAGCCGGTTGTTGCGCGGCTATCCCCAGCCGCGTGAGTGTCGCGGGGGGGGATACCCGCGCTACAGATTTCAAACTCAGGCACTCGAAATCCACGCCGCTTGACCGCCCCAAATGCATCCCTGATAATGGCCTCATCTTCGGCAGCAAGGTATTTGGGGGCGAAGCGTGCGCGACATCCGCAAAGTGGCAGTTCTGGGGGCTGGGACGATGGGCGCGCGCATCGCCGCTCATTTCGCCAACGCTGCCGTCCCTTGCCGGCTGCTTGACATCGTTCCAAATGCCTTGACACGCGAGGAGCAAGCGAAGGGATTGACGCTCGCCTCGTCAACCGTTCGCAACCAAATCGCGCGGGCGGGTCTGGACGTGGCGCTCAAATCTCGCCCCGCAGCTTTTTTCATCCCCGAATCAGCGCGATTGATCACCGTAGGAAACTTTGAAGACGATCTCGCCGGGCTCAAGGATTGCGATTGGATCATCGAGGCCGTCACGGAGGATCTTGCCGTCAAGCGCACGCTGCTGGAAAAAGTGCAGGCGGTGCGCTCGCCGGGCGCGATCGTCAGTTCCAACACCTCGGGAATCTCCGTCGCTTCGATTTGCGCCGGCTTCGGCGACGATTTCCGCCGCCACTTTCTGGGCACGCACTTCTTCAATCCCCCTCGCTACCTGCATCTGCTCGAGATCATTCCCACTTCCGAAACACTTGGAGAGGTGACGGAAGCCATTTCGCGCTTCG
>JASHTZ010000628.1 GCA_030040295.1 Terriglobia bacterium
ATTATCAAGGCGCTAGATTCCGCAAAGTATCAAATCGTTCCCATCGGCATCACGCGCGAAGGTCACTGGCGGGCCGGTCGCGACGCTCTTCAACCTCTGGCGCAATATCTGGAAGCCGGCGAGCCGGTGACTCCCTCTGTGGACCCCACGTCGCCAAAACTGCTTGCCTTAAATCCATCACATCAACTCTCGCCATCGCTTCCGGCCCTCGACGTTGTTTTCCCCGTCCTTCACGGCACGTTTGGAGAAGATGGGACCGTTCAGGGAGTTCTGGAAATGGCCGACGTGCCTTACGTGGGCGCCGGCGTGCTGGCTTCCGCCGCCGGAATGGATAAGGACGTCATGAAGCGCCTGTTCCGAGACGCGCGCCTCCCCATCGTTCCCTGGGAACTCTTCCTGCGCGCGGATTGGGAATCCCGCCCGGCCGCCGTTCGCAAGCGCATTGAGAGCAGGTTGCGCTATCCGGTGTTCGTGAAGCCGGTGAACCTCGGCTCTTCGGTTGGAATCAGCAAAGTTCACGGCCGAAGTGAGCTTTCAGCGGCCCTGGATTTGGCTGCGCAATACGATCGCAAGATTCTGGTTGAGAAGGGAATCAACGCGCGCGAGATCGAATGCTCCGTGCTGGGGAATGATCAGCCTGTGGCTTCGGTGCCGGGTGAGGTTGTACCGGTGAACGAATTTTACGATTACGAGGCGAAATACGTTAAGGAAGGATCAAAGCTCGTCATTCCCGCCAAACTCGACGCCGGGCAGAGGAAACAAGTGCGGGAAGTTGCCATTCGCGCATTTCAGGCGATTGATTGTGCGGGCATGGCGCGCGTGGATTTTCTCGTCGACCGAAAGACCGGGAGGGTCTATTTGAACGAAGTCAACACTATTCCCGGATTCACTTCCATCAGCATGTATCCCAAGCTATGGGAGGCGAGCGGCCTTCCCTACGCCCGGCTTCTGGACCGCCTGATTGAGTTGGCGCTCGAACGGCATCGGGATAAATCCCGGACGTGCTACAGCTACTCACCTGCGGGTGGCCATTGAATTCCGGACCCCCTGGCAATCCGCCCGTGCATCGAACATAATGAGGGGGCCGAGTGGGTTTCCGCAATTCCTGACCCCCGGAGAGACGCAGCCATGACCTTGCTCGATGCGCCGCCACCCAAGCCGTCTCGAAAAATCGGACGCTACATTTTGATGGCACTTGGGGTCATTGTTCTTGCGAGCATCGCCTACGTCATTTTCCGCAACTTTTCGGAAGAGCGCGCAATCTCGCGCTTCTTGACCTCGCTCGAGCAAGGGAATTACCAGGAAGCCTACCGCCTTTGGCAGCCCAGCGAGACTTACACTTTCGCCGACTTTCTCCATGATTGGGGCGAAAATGGTGACTACGGAAAAATTCGCAACTTCAAAATTCTAGGTTCGCAGTCCAAGGGGCAGGACACGGTAATCGTCGTCGTCAGCATCAATGGCCAACAACCGCCGGCGGAGCTGGTGGTGGATCGAAGGACCAAAGGACTCTCATTCTCGCCGTTCGATTGACGGAGTGCCAAGTCACATCCTTCAACGTCGAATCCGTGGTCGGAGTTATCCTGAGAATGAAGGGGGAATTGCTGGAGCCAAGGAGTTATGCGGCTCGCGCCAGGACTTCATCAACAGCGGCTTTGACCTGATCGAAAGTCACGGAGAGGATGCACTCCGGACGGGCGAATTGGTAGCAACGGTCCCCTGGGCAGGGATTGCAAGCGAAGGGATTCTGCACTACGCGCGCCGCGGCATTGACGTCCGGCCGTGGCCATGGACCCCAGATGGTGGAACTGGAAGACCCGAAGATCACCACCAGGGGCCGCGCGAGCGCCGCGGCCATGTGCGCCGGACCGCTGTCATTTCCAACGAACAACTTTGCCCCCGAAAGTGCCGCCGCGAATTGCCCGAGGCTCACCTCCTGCAAACGCTTTACATTCCGCCCTGAGGCTTTCTCGACGGCGTCAAGCACCGGCGATTCTCCCGGACCACAGGAATAGACCGGAGTGATGCCCGCCCCGCGTTCCAGGTGTTCGCCGATGCGCGCAAAGCCCTCGGCCGCCCATTCCTTAGTCCTGTAGGCTGCCGTGGGATGAATGATGGCGTAGGGCTGCCCAGACCCAATTCCCAGGCTCGTGCGTCGCGCCTCCCACCACGTTGCGTGCGCTGCCCCGGAGAAGATCTGCGCGCGCGGAATTTCCGTGCGGGGCAAGCCCAGGTGAAAGAACGCCGCTGCCTGATGCTCCGCCGTGTGCAACGACGGCTGGTTGAGAATAGTCCGGGCGTCGGGCACGAGGATGTTGTAAGCGCTCGCGCCGCGATAGTGGGCGAAGCCAACACGCCACGGCGCGCCGCACCAACGCGCAAATAGCCGGCTGGTGGGCCCCCCGTGCAAGTTCAGGCACAGCGAGAAGCCGCGGCGTCGCAGGTGGCGAACCTGCCGCAGTCGCGAAACTACACTTCGTCCCCAGGCTGGCTTCCCGGGGAAGAGGATTTCATCTACGTTAGGATTTCCCTCAAGCAGATCGCGGAAGCGGGATTCAACCATTACGGAGACGCGCAGGTCCGGCCGCCACGCCTTGAGGAGCTGAAGCGCAGGGGTGAGCAAAACGATGTCGCCTATGGACCGCAGGCGAAGGATGAGGATGCGCGCTCCAGACGGAAGATCGGGAAGGAGGGAAGCCGCGTTCATACGTTTCCCTGTGCCGCGCGGGGTCACTCCGCTTCAATCTTGGCGTCATCAATGATCATGTCGGGGATGTCGTCTTTGATGGGATAGACACGCCGGCAGTGGCCGCATTTCAGGCCCTGTCCGTCGGGAGTGAGTTTGACGGGCAATTTACACGCCGGGCAAACCAAAATATCAAGCAACTCTTGCGCAACCGCCATTCAGAACCTCCATCCGTGAGGCTACACGTCATCATGACTCATCTTCGCCATCGGTCTTTTCCAGCTCCAACAATCGTGCTTCGTGGTCGAGCACGATCACCCGCACATATCTTCCAAGCTGGCGGATTTCCTTCTCAGTCTTTATTTGCATCTGCGCAATCAATTCCACAGAGTGCGTGAGCGCTTCGAGGCGTTCATCAATTGTCATGATGGAATCTCCGAAGCCTATTATATCTGATCGCCTTTAGGCTTGCTGCCTTCCTTCGCCCTGTTCAGACACTACATTCGCCTGTCGGAAATACCCTGGCGCCGGTTGGTGTTATCCCACGGCGCAATCTCCATTTGCAAGGTGCAGGTTACGTTGCGCCACGAGGGCGGATCGATTTTCCAGACCGCCATAATCGCCGAGCCCTGGTAGACGCGTTCAAATCCGAGTTCGGATTGCGAGATGGTTTCAATCGGCACAATCCACCAGGTAGCTTGAGGCCGCGCATCAAGCGTGATTTGGACACGCTGCCACTCATCCACCAAAGCCAGCCGGGCGGAATCGATTTCGCCGCGAAAGTTGAGCGGCCGGCGAACATCCTTGGCAAGGAAATACCGGTCCTGTGCATCTGGAGCAAGCAGATTCAGGACGACTTCCAGTCCCATCGCCATGCCGGTGGGGCAGACCTGTTCAGTATTCAACGAAGTCCGGCATTCAATCTGCCAGGTCGAGCCGGATGCCTTGGAAGTCAGGACCTTGAGCGCATCCACCCGCACAACCTGTCCGTTTGACTGGAAGTTTGCAGCGCTGCGGAATTCAATCGCGGCGGCGGAACTCTTGACCGTCGCAGCTTTCCATGCACGCTTTGCCAAAACTTCATTTTCCTCCAGGTGCAGAAGCTCAAAGTCATTCCAAGTTTTTGCGCTCGGGAAAACGTACGTGCGGAAGGCGTGGCGAGCGTATTTGTCATAGCGCAGCAAGGCGTCCAGGTGTGTTTCCTTGCTCAGCACTTGATCGTGAATCGATGCGGGACCTTCATGCGGTCCCTGCTGGGAAGAAACCTGC